>CABURG010000004.1 GCA_902493835.1 uncultured Collinsella sp.
ACGGCGTGGCGGAATAGCCTTAGGCGCAGGGGGCGCTGACGCGGCCCTCCCTCTTACACCACAAAAATTCGCGCGATCGGAGCCGGCTCGAAAAGAGTGATTTTGGGTTGTTTGCTGCGGGTGTGGGCTTGGAAACAACGCTCGGGGTGGCGAGGCGCCCAGAATTCGGTCGCAAGGAGGGCGTTCCTCGGCTGTGTCAGGAGTGTCCCTAGGTGCCGGCACATAAGGAACGTCCCTAACTGCCGGAGGGGGTGTCTGCCGTGGCAGGCACCCCCTCCGGATGTGGGAAGTTTGCGCTGCAGGTTACTTGTCGCCGCCCAGCTTGTGCGGCTTGAGAGCGAGCGCATTGACGAGCGCGTCGGTGGCAGACTTGACGGCTGCCGGCTGCGGATCGTTGACGTGATCCTCAGGATGCACGGGCAGGTCCTTCTTGACTGCGTCGTGGATCAAGTTGAGGTACTCAGTCACGCCAGTGGTCGATAGGTGCGTGCCATCGCCATCGAACAGGTCGTTGCGGTTGGCACTGTATCCGTACCAGTCGATAACGCGCACGTTCTTGTAGCGCGTAGCGGCGTTGGCGATGGCCTGGTTGGTAGAGCCAACCCACGGCTGCGGGCTGCGCGTGTTCACAAACACCACAATACGCTTATCTCCTGCATCGGTCATGATGGCGTCGACCTGGTCGTCGGTTACCAAGCCGTTGGTGCCCAGGGCAAAGACCACGACCTTGCCGGCAAGGTTCTGCTGGATATAGCCCTCAAATGTCGCACGGCCCGCATCAAACTGGCGGCCCTTTTCGGCATCGATATGGCTGTGCGGGAACACGCCGTCAAAGGAATCAACGGCGCGCAGCGACACGGAGTCACCGATCATCAACAGGTCGTAGGAGCCATCGGGGAAGCCGTCGTTGTCCTTGTCGGTGTCGTCGGCCGCCTGTTGGTCGGTGGGCGCGGTGTTCTTGGCTTCCTTGTTTAGAACTTCGGCGCCCTCGCCGCTCAGCGCAGACGTCTCGGGCACAAAGACCAGGCCGCCCAGTGCAACGACCAACACGACAGCGCAGGCCGCGCAGGCAGGGACGTGCGCGCGTGCCCAGTTGGCGGGCGTGGCGGTGCCGTCGCGGAACTCGGATACGGTGCGCCCAAAGGCGCCCTTTCTAAACGGCGTCTCGATAAAGCGATATGAGCATTCGGCCACGGCGACCACCAACAGCACCTGCAAAATGTACTGCCACCACGGTGTATCGTTGATGTTGGCGACCGGGTTCATGAGCAACAGCAGGGGATAGTGCCACAGGTAGATGCTGTACGAGCGCTTGCCAACCCACACGAGCGGCTCGGCGGACAGCGCGCGGGCAACCATTCCCTGGGGCTGCACGCAGGCGGCAATGACCATGAGCGTGAGGATCGAGCACAGCAGCGTGCCGCCGCGATACTGGAAAGCGGTATAGCCGTTGGTGAGCGCGACCATGGCGGCAAGGCCAACCAGACCCACGACGCCCAACACATCGATGGATGCGGGCGAGGACCAAAAGCGCACGAGGGCGCTCGGCTGTGCCGGGGCGGTCTCGGCTGATTCGTCGGCCTTCTCGCCAGGCTTGCCCTCGGCGTTCTTGCCGTGCTTGGCGGCGCCAGCCAGGCGATTGAGCCCCAAACGATGAGCGAGGCGCACCGGAGCTAGGTCGCGATCGGGGATAAAGGCCATCCAGGCGCCCAGCAGCAGCGAGAAGACGCGGGTGTCGGTGCCGTAGTACACGCGGCTGGGGTCGGCGGCAGGGTTGTAAAGCACCATCATGGCGAGGGCGGATATCGCGGCAAGACCCAGAACCACGCGGCGCGTGTTGGGCTTGCTCACATGCATGGATACCATGGCAAACAGCAGTGGCGGCCAAATCAGGTAGAACTGTTCCTCGATGGCAAGCGACCAAAAGTGCGTGAGCGGCGAGGGGTCGCCCAGAGCATTGAAGTACGAGACGTTTTGGGCAATCTGCCACCAGTTGTTGAAGAACAGCAGCGACGGCAGGATGTCGGGGCGCATCTTGGTGAGCATCACGTGGTTAAAGATAGTGCACAGCGCGCAGGTTACAAACACTACCGTTACCACGGCGGGGACCAGGCGACGGATGCGGCGAATCCAGAAGCTCTTGAGGTCGATGCGTCCGGTCTTAGCGACTTCGTTGAGCAGCAAGCGCGTGATCAGATAGCCCGAAAGCACAAAGAAGATCGTGACGCCAAGCAGGCCGCCCTGAGCCCACGTGAGGTTAAGGTGATAGAGCACCACCGCGACGACGGCAAGCGTGCGCAGGCCGTCAAGGGCAGGGATGTAGCGGGACTTGGGGCGAACAGGCGTCTGCTCCGCGGCGGGAGTGTTGGCGCGGCCCGCGTTGTTGGCAGAAGCGCGATGGGGGCTCGCGGCGCGTCGCGGCTCGTTGGTACGGCGCTCGCCCTTCACGCGTTCGTGCGGCGCCGGCTCGTTGCCCGTGCGGCGTCGACCGCGCGAGCCCGATTGCGAGAGTTGTTCCATAAAACATCATCCAATGACGAGAATAATCAGCACGCCTTCATTGTAGCTGCCTGCTCCTGTGAATGCTTGCTGCTGGCGCAAGCTCAAGCGCGCGTCCACATCAAAGTGAACTAAAGTTATAGGGGGTGCGAGAGCGCACGATCGACGGCCGACGGTGGGCATAAGGCCCGCAGATGAGGAGGTTTCCATGGCAGATCGCGGCATCGTTGCGGTGTTCGGCAGCATGAACATGGACCTTTCGGTGGCGTGCGAGCGCATACCGCGTGCGGGCGAGACCGTCGGCGGCAGCGGGTTTATCACCAACGCCGGAGGCAAGGGCGCCAATCAGGCCGTAGCTGCCGCGCGTATGGGCGCGTGCACGCACATGATCGGCGCGGTCGGTCGCGACGCGTTCGGCGCGTCGCTCGTGGCGGGGCTCCAAGACGCCGGCGTGGACTGTGACTTTGTAGTGCATCGCGATGACGTGGAGACGGGAACGGCGACCATCATTCGCTGCGAGAGCGACAACCGCATCATACTGTCACCGGGCGCCAACCATGCGCTTGCGGGCGCGGACGTTGCCTGCGCGTTGAGGCGTCTGGTGGCCCATGAGCTCGACGGCGACGCCAGCGAGATTGCCCCGGCTGCCGGAAGCGTCTTTATCGCCCAGGGCGAATGTGACCTTGCGGCGACGGCCGAGGCGCTTGTTTGCGCTCACGAGCTGGGGTTCTATACGGTCTTTAATCCAGCGCCCGCCTGCGAGCTGCCTGCGGAGGTCTGGCCTGCGGTCGACCTGGTCTGTCCCAACGAGACCGAGTGCCAGGTGCTGACGGGCATTCTGCCCACGGATGATGTGAGTTGCGTCGCCGCGCTCAATGCGCTGCTCGACAAGGGCGCCGGCGCCGCGGTCATCACGCTGGGCGGTGCCGGCTCGGTTACGCTCGGCGATGGCGGTGAACTGCCGCGCATGCCGGCACTTTCGAGTGCGGTAGTCGATACCACGGCCGCCGGCGATACGTTTATCGGCGCGTTGGCGGCGGCTCGCCTAGAGGGCCTGCCGCTCTTTGAGTGCATGGCCGCGGGTGCTCGCGCCTCGGCAGTGACGGTGTCGCGCCTGGGCGCTCAGCAATCGATTCCCACGCGCGCCGAAGTTGAACATTGGTTTGGTTAAACGATAAAGACGGAGAAGCGGAGTAGAACAATGGCAATCAAGAAGCTGATCCTTGATCTGGATATGGGTGTGGACGATGCGATGGCGCTGGCCTATGCCATCGCGAGCCCCGAGGTGGAGCTCGTGGGCATCACCACGTGCTTTGGCAACGTGCGCGTCGAGCAATCGGCGCACAACTGCTTGGCGGTGCTCGATCTGCTGGGTCGCCCCGAGGTTCCGGTGTACCTGGGTGCCGACCGTCCTCTGCAAGCGACTGAGCCCTATACGCCGCCGGCGTCCACCGCGCTCATTCACGGCAAGAACGGCATCGGCGGCGCGAGCGTGCCCGCGTCGCCCTACGAGCCGGTGGGGGCGACCTCGGCCGACGGCAACGCTGCGGTCGATTATCTGATCGATGCCGCGCGCACCTATGGTCCCGATCTGGTCTACGTAGCGACTGGCCCGCTCTCCAACCTGGCGCTCGCCCTGGAGCGCGATGCGGCGGCGATGATGTCCATCGGCCGCGTGGTCGTGATGGGCGGCGCCCTTACCGTGCCCGGTAACGTGAGCGCGGGCGCCGAGGCCAACATGGCGAGCGACCCCGAGGCAGCCGACGCGGTGCTGCGCTCGGGCCGTAAGCTCACCATGGTGGGTCTGGACGTGACGCATCGCGTGGTGCTCACACGCCGCGACATTGCCGGCTGGACGGGCTCGGGCACCATGGCGGGCTGCGCATTTGCGAGCATGGTCGAGCACTACATCGGCTCGTACGAGATGAACGCACCCTACCTGGGTGGTTGTGCGCTGCACGATCCGCTGGCCGTTGCCGTGGCGGTCGACCCCACGCTCGTAGGTGCGCTCGGCTGCAACCTGCGTGTTGATCTGCTGGGCGAGTACCGCGGTCGCACCATCTGCGATGAGCGTCGCCTGTCCGATCCGGACAAGAGCGCGCTTGTGGCACTGACCGTGGATGCTCCGCGCTTCCTGTCCGAGTTCAAGACGCGTATGGCCCGTGTCCTTGGCTAAGTTGTCTTTTTGGGACGGGGCTTTTTTGACTGGTATGATTGGTGTGACCATTCGAACCAGCTAAAAGAGCCCCGTCCCAATTTGACTATCGAGAGGATCTGCCATGGAGCGCATCGCCAGCTTTTCCGTTGATCATCTGCTGCTTGAGCCCGGCGTGTATGTGAGCCGCATCGACCGCGATCCGGCGACCGGTGCCGCCGTCACCACGTTTGACCTGCGTCTGACCACGCCCAACAAGGAGCCGGTCATGAACACGGCCGAGTGCCACACCATCGAGCACCTGGGCGCGACGTTCCTTCGCAATCATGCCGAGTGGTCGAGCCGCATTGTCTACTTTGGCCCCATGGGCTGCCGCACGGGCTTTTATCTGGTTGTCTTTGGCGAGCTGACGAGCGAGAAGATCTTGCCGCTCGTCCGCGAGCTGTTTGAGTTTGTCGCCGACTTTGAGGGCGATGTCCCCGGTGCCGCTCCCGAGGAGTGCGGTAACTACCTGGACCAGAACCTTCCTATGGCTAACTGGCTCGCACGCCGTTACCTCGACCGCGACCTGGCCGATATCGACGAGAAGCACCTGCACTATCAGCAGGCGTAAGAGCTTTATCGCCCAAAACGAGCGCATTGGGCGCCTTCGCTTATGCGGGGGCGCCTTTTTGTTGATTGGTCAGGACGAGCGTTCAAAATCGCTCATGTTTGTTCTAGAATGTTCGTATAGTCACATTTACGAACAGGAGTGAACATGCATATCTACTCTGTCAACGATCCCGAGTTCAAATCCTATGGCAACGTTTGGGATGGCGTTCCGTCCGAGCTCACGTCGCCCGTGCTCGAGGCACTCTCTGCCACGCCCATTCCCGAGGGCAGCAAGTACGTTGCAAGCGCGCCGGAGCTCGAGGGCGTCAAGGATGCCGATAAACTGGGCTTTCTCATGTTTGGTGGCCGTCCCTTCCAGCTCGGCTGGTGCAACGGTCACAGCACGCGCCTCAACTGCCTGGAGTACCACCGCGCCAGCGAGTTCAACCTGGGTGCTCGCGATTTTATCCTGCTCGTGGCGCATCGCTGGGAGATCGAGGACGGCAAGCTCGACACCGCGTGCGTCAAGGCGTTCCGCGTGCCGGCGGGCAAGGTTGTCGAGGTTTTCAACACCACGCTCCACTATACGCCGTGCATGGTCGACGACGGTGGCTTCCAGGTGATGGTGGCGCTTCCCGCCGGCACCAACGGTCCGCGCCCCGAGGCTGCGGCCGACATGCCCACGGCCGGCGACGCTTACTGCTATTGGAAGGCCGACAAGTGGGTTCTCTGCCATGCCGACAGCCCCAAGGCTGCCGAGGGCGGCTACGTAGGTCTCATCGGCAAGAACCTCGACATCGCCTGCGACTAGAATCTTCCATCTCGATCTGTAACATCTAGCGGGCTAAATCGTCTCTACCTGTTACAGATCGAGACAAACCGGGCCCAAGCCGCCACAAAGGTGCCTGTCCCCTTTGTGGTGGCTGCCTAGAGTTGGCTGCGCAGATAGTCAGCCATATATGGAACGGCGAAACGCACGTAACCGCGGCGCGCCTGTTCGATTACGCCGGCGTCGATGAGGCGCCGGCGATACTTTTGCGCATAGTCGGGTGTGACTGACATACGTTTCGCTACATCGGAAATGCGCGAAACGGCGTCTTCGTCATCAGTCATTGCGTCGAGAAACGCGACGTCTTGGTCCGATAGCGCGGCGAGCGTCGTTTCACAAACATCGTTTTCGAAATCGGCTTTTGACGCTTCGATAGCTCCGTCGACTTGCTCTGGCGTTACGTGTTCTCCTGTCTTGCAGCGATTGCCGATGTTATAGCCGATGAGCTGCAGCATATAGGGCGAGCCTTGGGTTGCGCGAGCGGCACGGAGGCGAAGATCGCCTGGAATATCAAGGTCGAGCTCTTCGAAAGCCCGCTGATAATAGGCATCGACATCTCCGACTGAAAGCGGTTCGAGCGTGACCTTGCGAGCGCGGTTGAGAAATGTCAGCACGCGGTCATTGAGCGTTGCACAGACGGCTCCCGGGAGACCTGCCATAACAAGCGCGACGTTGAGTCCCTCACCGACCAGCTCTTGATAGGCGGTGACGAGCTGTCTAATCTCAGGTGAATTAGCTTGGAGCTCATCGATAAGGATGAGGATGCCGTGCCCCTGCTCGGTCAGCTTGCGCGCCAGCTGCGTGAGTTTGAACTGGAAACTCTTGGTCTCCTGCACATCGCGTGTGAACTCGAGACCGGCTGAGAAGCCGAAGACGCTCAAGCTACCGCCAGAAAGTTTGGGGAGATGACGCTTGCTGACATAAGGCTCGCCTGCTTCTTGGATTTTTTCAACAATGCGCTCAAGCATATCTTCGGAGGCTACGGTGGGTGTGGCGACAACAAAACCGAGCTTGCGTGCGCGGTCGGCAAGTTCCCACAGAAGAACCGTCTTGCCGCTGCCTCGCTGGCCGAGCATGAGCATGGCTCGGTCTCGATTGCCCGGCTCCTGCTCAAGACCGGAGATGAATGTCGAAATCACGTTCCCGCGACCCACCAGATAGGACGGGCGATTTCCAAATGAGGGGGAGAAGATGGTTTCAGTCATAAGTCTCCTTTCCTTTTTTTCCTATTTTTTCCTTTCTTTCCTATTCAGTCAAATGAATTGCTGAGCGAAGGCGGTTGCGTAGGCCTCGTCGGCAAAACCTCGACATCACCTGCGACTAGAATCTTCTGTCTCGATCTGTAACATCTAGCGGGCTAAATCGTCTCTACCTGTTACAGATTTAGACAAACTGCAGGGGACAGACCGAACAATCTCGATCTGTAACACCAGGCCCGGTTTTGGCGGCCTAACTGTTACAGATCGAGACAAACCGCCCTACACCACCACAAAGGTGCCTGTCCCCTTTGTGGTGGTTTGGGGCGGCGGTATCAGAAAGTGTCAGGCGGGGGCGGCTGCTGGGCCGCCGTGTGCGAAAAGAAGTATCGGCCCGTGCCGTTGCCGTTGAGCGACGCGTTGTTTGCAGGGATACTGAACCTATGACAACAGCGTGCGAAGGGGTTGATACATGGCTTTCCGTAATGACTTCCTGTGGGGCGGCGCAACGGCTGCCAACCAGTGCGAGGGCGCCTACGACGTGGACGGCCGCGGCCTTGCCAACGTGGACGTGGCTCCGCACGGCCCCGAGCGCTATGCGGTGGTCTCCGGCCAGCGCAAGATGCTCGACTTCGAGGACGGCTATTACTATCCCGCGCAGACCGGCATCGATTTCTATCACCACTACAAGGAGGACATCGCCCTCTTTGCCGAGATGGGCTTTAAGACCTTCCGTATGAGCCTGGCGTGGACCCGCATCTTCCCCAACGGTGACGAGACCGAGCCCAACGAGGCCGGCTTGGCCTTCTACGAGGACGTGTTCCGCGAGTGTCAGGCGCACGGTATCGAGCCGCTCGTGACTATCACGCACTTCGATTGCCCGATTCATCTCATCAAGGAGTACGGCGGCTGGCGCAACCGCAAGCTCATCGACTTCTACAAGAACCTCGCGACCACGATCTTTACCCGCTACAAGGGTCTGGTGAAGTACTGGCTCACCTTCAACGAGATCAATATGATCTTGCACCTGCCGTTTATGGGTGCCGGTCTGGTCTTTGAGGAAGGCGAGAACAAGGAGGCCGTCGAGTACCTGGCCGCTCACAACGAGCTCGTCGCCAGCGCTTGGGCAACCAAGATTGCCCACGAGATCGACCCCGAGGTCAAGATCGGCTGCATGCTCGCCGCAGGTAGCTACTACCCCTACAGCTGCCGTCCGGGCGATGTGCGCCAGGCGCAGCTCGATAACCAGGACAACTATTTCTTCGTCGACGTCCAGAGCCGCGGCTACTACCCGGCATATGCCGTCAAGAAGCTCGAGCGTCTTGGCATCGATGTGGGCATGACCGACGAGGACCGCGAGATCCTGGCCGCCAACACCGTCGATTTCATCAGCTTTAGCTACTACAGCACCCGTTGCTCCGCCGGTGCCGATAACCCCGATGTCGAGCGCACCCAGGGCAACGCCTTCGCCGGCGCCAAGAACCCCTACCTGCAGGAGAGCCAGTGGGGCTGGGCCATCGATCCGCTGGGCTTCCGTATTACGCTCAACGATCTGTACGACCGTTATCAGAAGCCGCTGTTTGTGGTCGAGAACGGCCTGGGCGCCAAGGATGTTGTCGAAGAGGACGGTTCCATCAACGACGACTACCGTATCGACTACCTGCGCCAGCATATCGCCGCGATGCGCGATGCGGTGACCGAGGACGGCGTTGACCTGCTGGGCTACACCACCTGGGGCCCGATCGACCTGGTCTCGGCCGGCACGGGCGAGATGTCCAAGCGCTACGGCTTTATCTATGTGGACCGCGACGACGCCGGCAACGGCACCCTCAAGCGCTCCAAAAAGAAGAGCTTTGACTGGTACAAGAAGGTTATCGCCACCAACGGCGAAGATTTGGCCTAGGCTTTCCCGATAACCGTAGCCTCCTAACCAAGGCGCCCGGCGAGCAGTTAATGCTTGCCGGGCGCGTTTGCATCGGGATGCCCATCAAGGAAGTGGCGTTGCGCGCGTCCCTTCTGGTCCATGCGGCTCAAAATCGCGGCGTGATGTGGACGGCTGGGGTCGAATTGGCAGCATTTCGAGCCTGGCTTCGATATTGAGACTGGTTCTTTATTAAAATAGATTTCCAGACAATTGAGCAGCTGGGGGTTAACCATGAGGGGCATGGGAGACACAACCGCATATTTGCGTCGGGGCATTCGGGAGATTATATGCCTGGCGCTGTTCTTCTTCACGTTTTTGGCGTGCGAGTATCTCTTTGATGTGCGCATAGCCGAGTTCGTGCCATCGAGTGAGGTCGTCATCTACGAGAGCATCGTTGTCGGCGCGAGCGTGATTGGCTTTTCGTGCGCCCATTTCTGTACTATCGCCTTCCCCAGACGATCGATGCGACGAGCGATATTACAGGCGTGCTGTTGGTATCGGCGTTGCTGCTGATGATTACGGCAGTGCGGTTTGAGGTAGTAATTGCCGGCGGCCTGGTGGCGTGCTGCGCGCTGGGCTACTGCGGATCGACTGCCCATGCAAATTTTGCGAGGCGCTTTGCGCGAACGCCCTGCTTGGCGCGCGCCGCCGCACTTTCCTATGCCATGGGCGTTCTGGTACAGGTGATCAACCACATGGTGATGCCTGTCGGCATTCCTCAGCAGGCTGTTCTGGTCGTCTGTGCGATCGCGCAGGTGGCGTTGCTCCACGGTGCCCGACGCGCCAAGCTGCGCGACGAGTCCGACCCCAACTTTGAACCCAGTGCTGCCGGGCTTTCGGTAGATGCTCTGGAATATGGCGCCAAGTGGCATGACGATCCCGAGGCAAAGGCGGCATTCCGTCGCGCCGTAGTTCGCCTGACCGTGGCGACGGCGTATCTTTCCAGCGTATTCGCCGCTCTCAACGCGGGCTTTACGACCCTGCATGCTGTCGGAGCCGTCGATTTGGGCGATTGGCCGCGCCTGCTGCTTGTCGTGAGCTCGTTGGTCGCTGGCGCACTATTTGACCTGCACGGCCGCTCGTATATGAATATCGGCATGACATGTGCCGCCATACTGTCCACGCTTTCGTTCTTTGTGCTCATCGTCGATGGCAATGGCGGCAACGAGCTTGCTGCCACGATCATCTTTTATCTGGGCTCGGGCTTTTTCGTGGTGTTCTTTACCACAAAATATGCCGCCGTCTCGCTCTATGCGCGCTGGTCATATTTTTGGCCGTGCATGGGTCGCGTCGTCAACAACGTGTGCTCGATGCTCGTGACGGCGCCGGCGGTGGCGATCATCTTGAGTCAAAACGTGCTGGCTGCGGTCGGTGCGGCGCTCGTGATGTTTGTGGGCATTGCGATTACGCTGCTGGGGCAGTTGGGGCAACGAGCCGATGATGCCGTGATGCAGGATGGCCTGCCGCTTGCCACCGACGATCTTGGTGGGGATCTTGCGCCCACATGCTCCGACCCCGAGCCCGTGGAGGCAGCGGAGCTCACGTCCGATGAACGCCTCGATGCTTTCGTCGCCACCTTTGGGCTTACAGAGCGCGAGCGCGATATTCTTGAGGTATTGGTCGCTTCGGACCAGAGCGTTCAGGACATCGCCACAACGCTCTTCCTTTCGCGCTCCACGCTCTATCGCCACATTTCCTCAATCAACAAGAAGACCGATACCGCCTCGCGTGTGGCCCTTATCAACTTCTTCTGGTCCTGGACGCCCAAGGGCTAGCGTATGAGCCGCCGCCCAGTTCCTTACTCTAACGGGGGATGTGGCCTCAAAGCACGCCCACATCGACGCCTCGCCTGCGCTAAACTGAAGAGCACGTACGCAATTACGAGAGGAGCCCGCATGGAGGCTTACAAGCAAGAGTTCATCAAGTTTATGGTTGAGTCCGACGTTCTTAAGTTCGGCAGCTTTACGCTCAAGAGCGGCCGTCAGTCCCCGTTCTTTATGAACGCCGGCGCTTACGTGACGGGCTATCAGCTCAAGAAGCTGGGCGAGTATTACGCCCAGGCCATCCACGATAACTTTGGCGACGACTTTGACGTCCTGTTTGGGCCGGCCTACAAGGGTATTCCGCTGGCCGTCGTGACCGCAATTGCCTACCACGAGCTGTACGGCAAGGAGGTCAAGTACTGCTGCGACCGCAAGGAGGCCAAGGACCACGGTGCCGATAAGGGCAACCTGCTGGGTTATGAGCCCAAGGACGGCGACCGTGTGGTCATGGTCGAGGACGTTACCACCAGCGGCAAGTCCATCGACGAGACCTATCCCAAGGTCAAGGCTGCTGCCGATGTAGAGATCAAGGGCCTGATCGTGTCCCTCAATCGCATGGAGGTCGGCAAGGGCGGTGTGACCACCGCTCAGAAGGAGATCGAGGCAAAGTACGGTTTCCCCGTCGCGAGCATCGTTTCCATGGCCGAGGTCGTCGAGACCCTCTACAACCACGAGATCGACGGCAAGGTTGTCATCGATGACGAGCTCAAGACCGCCATCGACGCCTACTACGAGCAGTACGGAGCTCGGGAGTAGTAGTTACGCGGTTTTACCAAATCGCGTAACGGCTCGACGCTGCGCGGGCCGCATTTGGACAATCTGACGTTCAACTTCAAGGGCGCGACCGAAAGGTCAGCGCCCTTTCGTTTCACGTCACCTTGCCTCAAATGCGGCTCGCTCGCTGGCGTTGCCAAAACATCGGTGTTGCCGTAGTAGTCATTGGGGACGTTCTTGTTTGACTAGTCGTTTAAGAACGTCCCCAACGACTAGTCAGAAATGAGAGCGGATAATCTCCCGTTTTTGGTCCCCGTGTGGGCTCAAAGTGGGAGATGATCCATGCTCGTTGGATAGGTGTCCGAAAATCAACGCTCATTCGGTTGGCGCAGGGGCAAGCTGTTTTCCGCTGTGGTGCCACATGTGAGCCTGGCCTCCTGTGCCAGATTCTAATAACGAGTTTACGGAATAAATAGTTATTAGAGCTGAAATGGCCGACCTAATGACGAGAAGTCGTTATTAGGTCGGCCATTAGTCATTGGGGACGTTCTTAAATGACTACTTGAGCCCGGGCAGGCGGGTGTAGGGGAACGAGCGCTCCAGGAATTCGGCGCAGCGGGCGTAGTCTTTGGCGAAGTAGCTGCTGTAGAGCGAATCGAGCACGTATTGCACGGCGATGTGGCTTGCGAACTGCGTGATGCGGTGCGTCATGCTCTCGTGATCGCTCACCGTAAGGTAGGCGGCAAAGCCGGGGTGAATGCGCGCGCAGTAGGGCGTGCCGATGATGATGACCGGGACATGCCGGCTGCTGAGGATCGGCAAGATTTTCTTGAGGTTGGGCGCAAGGCCGCTGTAGGAGATAACGATCGCCGCGCGGTCTGAATCCGAGGTAAGCGCCGTGCGCACCTGTGCCTCGATGTTGCCGTAGCATGTGGCGCTCTTGCCGGCGGAGAGCAGGCGGTCGCGGAACATTCCCGCTGGATAGAGGTTGTGCGAGCCCGTGTAGATGTCGACCTGTCGGGCGTTCGCGATGAGCTTGGCGGCGTGGTCAAGCTGCGTGGGGTCTAGCAGCTCCTGCGTTTCGGCCAGCGTGGTCTGGTAGAGCCCCTCCATGCGCTCCATAACCTGCGCAGGCGTGGAAGTGGCATCGAAGGGAAAGTTGATATCCACGTCGCGTCGGTTTCCCGCCTCGGTTGCTAAGCGAATAAGCTCGACCTTGAGATCTTTGAAGCCCTCGAGGCCGAGCTTTTTGCAAAAACGGTGCACGCTCGCAACAGAAACGTTGGTGCGCGCGGCAAATTCCTTAATAGAAAGCCCGCGGATGTCCTCGCCGATGGCAAGGGCTGCAATGCCGAGTTGTTGCTCGGTGGGGGTGAGGCCCTGCGCCTCGGTGATCTTGCGTTTGATATCCATGCGAACTCCCACACTCGCCAAACCTACCAAAAAGGGACAGGTTTATTTTGGCACGTTTCGGTCAGTATCAGGAAGTGTCAGGGGCGGGGCGGTGACGGGGCGCAAGGGCGAAAAGAAGTATCGGGTTTGGTGCGCCCGCTTCTGCCCGTCCCGTGCGCAGGCGATACTCGGCTTATCGACCCGCGATGCAAAGGAGATGCTCGTCCCACGAGCACTACCGGGAAGGGCTCGCGATTCGAGTCCCCACCTTAGCATTTGAACCATTTGGCACTATAATTACCGTAGGCATGCGCACAACGTTGCGCTTAATCAAGAGGAGAAAACGTATGGGTCTGTTTGACATGTTCAAGAAGAAGGCTGAGCCCGCGGCTGCCGCTGCTCCGGCCTCCATCTCTGCTTCTGCTGGCGCCGACGTGCTGTGCTCGCCCGTCAAGGGCAAGGTCATCAAGATGGCTGACGTGCCCGATCCCGTCTTTGGCGGCGAGGTCCTGGGCAAGGGCTGCGCCGTGTGGCCCGAGGATGATCTGGTCTACGCTCCCTGCGACGGTAAGGTGACCGTCACCATGGGTCACGCCGTGGGTCTGCAGTCCGATAGCGGCATCGAGGTTCTGGTGCACGTTGGCGTCGATACCGTCAACATGAACGGCGACGGCTTCGAGGGCTTCGTCAAGGCCGACGACGTTGTGAAGGCTGGCCAGCCCATTCTCAAGATCGACCGCGCCAAGATCGCTGCTGCCGGTTACAAGGACTGCGTCGTCGTGGCCGTGTCCAACACCGCCGAGTTTGCCGATGTCGAACTCGCCGTCGAGGCCGACTCCGCTGTCGCCGCCGGTGACGCCATCGTTAAGGTCGTCCGCAAGTAAACTGCGGCATCCAAAGGATGTGCAAGGGTGGTCGGGTTTTCCGGCCACCTTTTTTATTGCACCGCGGGGAAGCGTTTTATTGCACGTTTGGCGGGCTTGCAAACCGTTCGGACGCTAAAACGAACCGACCGCGCCTTCGCGTTGCCGAGGGTGTTCATAAGTGGATAGTATGGGCTTACTTATTACAACGTGTGCCGCGTCCGGGAAGCGCGGTGCCGCTCATTGGGAGGAACAACATGAAAAAGAAGCTGCTGCTTGCGCCCCTCATGGCCGTCTTGGTCGCATGCGTGGTCGTGCTTTCCGGCTGTGGAGGTCCTTCGGTTGAGGAGCTCATCACCGAGGATCTTACGACGCAGTTTGACGAGGTCAAGAACGGTGGCGACGACTTCCTCTCTGGTCTGGAGGAGGCTTCGGGCGACGAGTTCGAGCAGCTGGGTATCGATCCCAAGGAGTATGCCAAGACCTATCTCGAAGGCTTTGACTACAAGATCGGCGACGTGACGGTCGACGAGGACAAGGGTGTCGCGACCGCCGAGGTCTCCATCACCTGCAAGTCCATGAACAAGATCGTCGAGGACTTCTCCACCCAGTATCAGGAGAAGGTCGCCGCGCTTGATACGGTTCCTTCCGATGACGAGCTGTATAAGATGGCCGGTCAGGTTATGGTCGATGTGACCAAGGCCACCGAGCCCAGGAAGACCACGGTTATCTTCAAGTACACCTGCAACGACGACGGTGAGTGGTCTGCCGACGACTCCGTCAACTCCGAGATGATGGATGCAATGCTGAGCTAGTTCGTTGCGGCGTTTTACCAAACGCCGCAACTGCTCGACGCTGCGCGGGCACCAGAGCGACAACTTGTCATTCAAAGAGGACGGCATGACCAGAAGGTCTATGCCGTCCTCTTTTCATGCCAATTTGTTCGCTCTGGTGCCCGCTCGCTGTCAGTCCTCTACCTGCGGTGTTGCCATTGTTGGGGTAGTCGTTGGGGACGTTCTTAAATGACCAGGCGGCAGCTGGGGACGTTCTTTTTCTGCCGGCAGTTGGGACACTCCTTGTGCCAGCGTTGCATCGAGTGCTTGGGAAGATGCGACCCGGTTTTTGGCCGAATAGTGGGTCGCATTTTCCGGATGGGGTGGGTTGCGGAAAGTGCGACCCGGAATATTGTTCTGAAACGGGATGCGGTTTCCCTGATGTGCCTCAAGCGGAAAGCGTATCCCATTCCGGAGCTCCAAAACGGGATGCGGTTTCCGCGCGGAAGAATTGCCGCAGCTGCGTTAAGCAGTGTCGCTCGTTACTCGCCCAGCACCAGCGCCGCGAGCTCTGCCTGGGTGTCCACCACGTAGTCGGCGCCGGTGGCTTCCAGCTCTGCGCGGCCGCGGAAACCCCAGCTGACGCCCGCACTCTTAAGGCCGGCGTTGTGGCCGGTCAGGATATCGACATTGGAATCGCCTACGTAGAGCGTGGTCGCCGGGTCGGCGCCTAGCTCTTCCATCACATGCAGCGTGACGGGTGCTTCGGGCTTGGGCGGAAACGCATCGACACGGCCCTGCACCAGCGCAAAGCGCTCGGAACCAAAATACTTTTCGATAAGCAGAGCCGCCGAGACGTGGTCCTTGTTAGTGAGCACGGCAAGCTGAACGCCCGCGGCGCGCAAGCGGTCGAGCATCTCGATCGTGCCGGCATAGGGAGCGGTGTGGTCTTCCTTGTGCTCGCCGTAGTAAACCCTAAACTCGGCAAGCGTCTGCTCAAACATGCGGCCGTCGCCTGCGTACTCGGCGGGCATAAAGCGCTCAACCAGCTTGAGCATGCCGTTTCCCACCTTGTAGCGGTACTCGTCAACAGCAAACGTGGGCCAGCCGTGCGCCTCGCAGGTATGGTTGCCGGCGGCCGCCAGGTCCTCGAGCGTGTTGAGGATGGTGCCGTCCAGATCAAAAATCACATGGGAAAAAGCTGCTGCCATGAAAGCTCCCGTCATTGGGTTTCAAAACGCACCCCATGATACTGGGCATGCGTGCCGGGCATGTTTGGAATCTGAATATCTTTAATAGCCCTGAGCCTTTGTCGTTAGCAAATTCTCGGCAGCTGCTCTCCTACGAGCATGTCGAGGATGCGGGTCGAGCCCCAACCGGTACGTACGCGCACGGCGGGGCGGGTGCCCTCGGCAAGTGGCAGCACGCGACCGATGACGGCGGCATTCTCGCCGTAGCGGGCGGCGCGCATGGCGGCCAGCGCGGCATCGGCCTGCTCGGCCGGCACGACGGCGACCATCTTGCCCTCGTTTGCCACCTGCAGCACATCGTAGCCGAGCATCTCGCAGGCTGCCTGCACGTCGGGGCGCACGGGCACAGCTTTCTCGTCGATCTCCATGGCAACGCCGCTGGCCTGCGCAAACTCGTTGAGCGTCGAGGCCAGGCCACCGCGCGTGGGGTCGCGGAAGCAGCGTGTGTCGGGTGCTGCGGCAAGCACATCGGCAATCAGGTGGTTGAGCGGCGCGGCATCGCTTTCGATGGTGCTCGAAAACGCCAGACCCTCGCGTTGGCTCATGATGGCGATGCCGTGGTCGCCCAGTGTACCCGAGACCAGGATGACATCGCCGGGCTGGCAGTTTGCGCCGCTGAGCGCCACGCCCGCAGGCACCTCGCCCACGCCGGCGGTATTGATATAGACGCCGTCGGCCCCGCCGCGCTCGACCACCTTAGTGTCGCCCGTGATTATGGACACGCCCGCCTCGCGCGCCGTCTCGGCCATCGTCTGCACAATCTGGCGGAGCTTATCCATGGGATAGCCCTCTTCAAGGATAAAGCCGCACGACAGGTAGCGCACGTTGGCGCCCGAGGTCGCGACGTCGTTAACGGTTCCGCACACGGCGAGGCGGCCGATGTTGCCACCGGGGAAGAACTGCGGCGAGACTACAAAGCTGTCGGTCGACATGGCGATGCGCCCGCTCGCGGGCAGCGCGGCGACGCCGGCATCGTTGCCTTCGAGCAGCTCGGGCGAACCAAAGGCATCTAAAAAGACCTCATCGATGATGCGCTTCATCATCTGTCCGCCGGAGCCGTGGCCCAACAGGACGGTGCTATCGGTGATGCTATGGGACATATCCAAAACTCCAATCGTGGGAGGTGTCAGTGCGCGGGGGCGTTCGGGCTAGACTCGGTAACGGTAGTACGCCGCGCAGCTGCCTTCGGAACTCACCATGCACGGGCCGACGGGGTGCTCGGGCGTGCAGGTGCGGCCAAAGAGCGGGCAGCTGCTCGGCGTAATGGCTCCGCGCAGCACGTCGCCGCAGCGGCATCCGCGCGGCTCAACCGTCGGCTCAACGGGCACATCAAAGCGGGTACGGGCATCAAAGCGCGAGAATTCGGGACGAATGGCGAGTCCCGAAGCCGCAATCGACCCCAATCCGCGCCATGTGGTATCGCACGGCTCAAATACCTGCTCGACCAGCTGGCGCGCCACAGGATTGCCGTCGGCATTGACGCCGCGACGGTAGGCGTTGTCGATCGCGGGTTGCCCCTCAACAACCATCTGGACCAGCATGCAGATACCCTGCAAGATGTCGACCGGCTCAAATCCCGTTACCACGCCTGGAGTCTTAAACTCGTCGACCAAAAAGCTGAAGGGCGCCAAGCCCGTGATGGTGGCGACGTGGCCCGGCAGGATAAAGCCGTCGATGGCGGTCTCGGGGTCGTTGGCGATGGCGCGCAACGCCGGCGGCGTGGTCTTGTGGGCGCAATAGACCGAGAAGTTCAAAAGCCCGCGCGCCTCGGCCTCCAAGATGGCGGCGGCGATGGTGGGCGTCGTAGTCTCAAAGCCCACGCCCATAAAAATGACCGGGCGATCGGGGTTTTGCTCGGCAATGTCGAGCGCGTCGAGCGGGGAATAGACGATGCGGATGTCGCGTCCTGCCGCCTTTTGCGCAGCGAGCGAGGTGGATGATCCGGGCACGCGCATCATGTCGCCAAAGGTGGTGATGATGGCGCCGTCTATGTTGGCGAGCGCGATTGCGTGGTCGATGTCGCGGTTGGCGGTGACGCAGACGGGGCAGCCCGGGCCGCTCAGCAGCTTGAGCCCGGCCGGCATAATGGAGCGAAAGCCATAGCGCCCGATGCTCACGGTATGCGTGCCGCAGACTTCCATAAGGTTGATGGTGCGGTCGCCGACAAGCTCATGAATGCGCTCGATGAGCTCGCGAGCCAGCTTGGGATCGCGGAATGCCGAGAAATCGATACCGGAGCGCGCCGGCTGCTCGGGCGCCACTAGTAAGCCTCCGCCGGGTTGGTGGTCAGCTGGTCTTCTTCGACCAGCTCGGACATGGCATTAACAAGCTCGAGCGTTTCCTGTGCTTCCTGCTCGTCGACAATCTGGATGCCAAAGCCGGCGTGTACGAGAATATAGTCGCCAACCTGCGCCGTCGGCACGAGTCGCAGCGACACGGGGCGCTCGATGCCCATCATGTCGACGGTGGCCTTGAGGTCGTCGTCGCGTTTGACTACTTTACCGGGAACGGCAAGGCACATATTGTTCCCCTTTTATACGCTTTGCGCTGGACGGGCGCTCAATAATCCATCAGTTGATGGTAGCGCTCGCGGGCGCTGCGGGCAAACGCGCTACACCTGTGAGACGGCGGCTTGCGGGCTGGCCGAACAGCCTACTGCGATGCAACCTGCGCAAGACGAGCGCTTGCGACTGCCGCCTGACCGTAGGCGATGCAGCCGTCGTTAACGGGCACGGTTTGGGGAATCAAGACAGTGAGACCCATGCTTTTGAGCTCGCGGGTGAGGAGCTGGAGCAAAAGTCGGTTCATGAACACGCCGCCCGAGAGCGCGACGGTATCGATGCCTTCGCGCGCGCAGATTTCGCGTGCGATTCGTGCCGAAGAGCGCGCGATGGCGATATGGAAGTCGAGCGCGAGCCTGTCGGCGGACGCTCCGGCTTCAATTCCTCCTAAAAGTGCCTCAAAGAGTGCTTTCTGGTCCAGAACATAGGGGCCGTCCAGCCACGATGGGCCAGATGCGAAATAGCCGGCGTTGTCGTCGGGAAAACGGGCGATTTCGTTGTCGAGCGCGCGCCAGGCGGCGGCTTCGAGTTCGATGGCGGGTTCGCCCTCGTAGGTTGCCTTGTCGCAGATGCCCAGAATCGCTGCCGCGGCATCAAAGAGACGCCCCATGCTGCTGGTACGCGGGCTGTTGATGCCGCGCTCGATCATGGTGGCTGTCACGCTGCGTGTTTGCTCGTCGAGGCTGTCCAAAAGCCGAGCGGTACCTGGGTGCTCGAGCAGACCGAGCTCACTGAGCAGGGCAAAGGCGTTGCGGCGGGCGTCGCGCACGGAGGCCGCCCCGCCGGGGAGCGCCCAGGTGCGCAAATGCGCGGCGCGCTCAAAGCCGCCAAGGCCGGCGACAAGAAACTCGCCGCCCCAAATGGTCCCATCGGTGCCGGCGCCGGTGCCGTCAAAGGCGATGCCAAGGACGCGCGCGTCGGTTGTAAGCTGGCCCGCGGCGATGGCCTCGGCCATTGCGCTCGCGATATGCGCATGATGGTGCTGCACCTCGACGAGCGGCAGATTGCATTTTCGCGCCTGCTCGCGCGCCCACTGGCCCGATAGATAGCTGGGGTGTAAATCGCAGGCCAAGGCGGCGGGCGCCAAGTCAAAGAGATCTTCCAAGCGCGTGCGCGCGGCGTTCCAGGCATCGAAGGTCCCGCCGTTTTCAACATCGCCGATATGCTGCGACACAAAACAGGTTGCCTCGCCGTTCGTCCTTTTACGCGTGAGCGCAATCGTGGCCTTTTGTTGTGGCCCGCAGGCGAGCATGCAGGACGGAGCGCCGTCGAGCGCCGGCAACGGCAGCGGCTGGGGTGCATATCCGCGGGCACGGCGCACGGGCATAACGGCGCCGTCGACCACGCGCACTACAGAGTCGTCGTAGCGCGAGAGGATCGCGCGGTCGTTACCGAGCAACGCGTCGGCGATGCCGGCGGCAACGAGGTGTTCCCAGGCAAGATCGTCATCGGTCTCGATGGGTTCTTCGCTCAGGTTTCCGCTGGTCATGATGAGCGCGTGCATACCGTGCGACGCGGCAGCTGCAAGCAGAAGATGCTGAAGCGGGGTGTAGGGGAGCATAACGCCAAGCTCGGGCAGGTCGTGCGCGACAGATGGCGCGAGGGCGAGGATGTCGGGGGAACCGCCGTTGCCCTCGCCAACAGTGCGCCGGCGCAGCAGCACAATGGGGCGGATACTGCCGGCGAGAAGCTCGCGCTCAGCGTCGTCGATATGGCACAGGCGCCCGGCATCGGCAAGACTGCGCACCATGACGGCAAGCGGCTTATTGCTGCGACGCTTGCGACGGCGCAGCTCGGCCACCGCCTGCTCGTTGGCAGCGTCACAGGATAGATGGAATCCGCCCAGGCCCTTGATGGCGACGATGCCACCGCTGGCCAGCAGCTCAACGCAGCGCTCGATGATAGCGTCGCTGGCCTCGCGTGTGGTGCCGACGGCCGGTGTCGCGGACGAATTCCCGCACGCATCGCCGTTCACAGCCTCGCGCCACGTAATATGCGGCCCGCAATCAAAGCAGGCATCGGGCTGTGCGTGAAAGCGACGGTCGAGTGGATCGGCATACTCTGCGGCGCAGGCGGGGCACATGGGGAAACGGTCCATCGAGGTAGCCGCTCGGTCATAAGGCAGCGATCGGATGATGGTAAAGCGTGGACCGCAGTTAGTGCAGTTGATAAAGGGGTAGTGATAGCGTCGGTCGGCGGGATCGAACAACTCGCGCAGACAATCATCGCAGGTGGCGATATCGGGCGAGATGAGCGTGGTGTGCGCGGTCTGGTCCTGCGAGGCTATGATGCGAAAGCCCCGTTCATTGGCGGTATCCCAACCGTTGGCTGCCAGGTCCACAACCTCGACACGCTCAACGCGAGCCGCCGCGGGCGCATGCTCAGAAAGCGCGGCAGCAAAAGCATCGAGCGCATCGGCCGGAGCGTGCGCCTCGATGTGCACGCCGTCGCCCGCGTTGAGCACCCATCCGCAAATGCCATGCGTCATGGCCTCGCGATACACAAACGGCCGCATGCCGACGCCCTGCACAATGCCCGTTACATGGATATGCGCATGCCGCATGCGACCCTCCTTCGTTGAAATGTGTGCTGTTACAGCCCCAGGCTCTGCTTGGTGGCGGCGCACGTGAGCTCGCCGTGCTTAACGCCGCGCAGGCCCAGCAGGCGGTCGGCTAGTTCGTAGACGCGCTCGCCGCGACCCTTGAGCGCCAGAATCTCCAAGCAGTTGTGGTGATCCAGATGCACGTGCATGGTCGATACAATCTCGTCGGTGTAGTCGTGCTGCACTTCGTCCAGACGGCGCGTCAGGTCGCCGGTATGGTGGTCGTAGATCATGGTGAGCGACCCGATAACATGCTCATCGGGCGTGCGCATCTGCTCCTTGGCGATTGAGGCGCGAATCAGGTCGCGCACGGCCTCGGACCGGTTGGCCACGTCGCCGCGGCGCGCGATCTGTTCGTCAAAACGGCGCAGCAGGTCGTCCGGTGCGGTAACCGAAAAGCGGACCAGCTCGGAGCCGGAGCCACTACAGTGGCAGCCCGCATCACCGTCCGCCCCGTGCGGATGCTCGTGCTCGTACCCGCTGCCATGCTCGTGTTCGGCCACTTTACACCAGCTTCACGGATCCGACGGAGTTGTGGTCGGCCTCGATGGCCTCTTCGTAGCCCTCGAGTGCGTCATGGGCCTCGTGCAGCGCGGCCATGGCTGCCTCGAGCTTGGCGCCGATGCGCTCCATGTCAAAATTCTCGGTCGCATGCAGCAGCTGATGGCTCCACTCATGAGCGAGCTCGATGGTGTCGTCGACCTGTTTGACGTTCATGGCAAGCTGGCTCATGTTCATTCCAACATCATGCATGGAAAATCTCCTTTTGTATGGGGCAGTTCAGTGGTTCAGATTTTACTACGCCCGCTCTGCGCGCAGCTGCATAAGAAAACGGGTACGAGTCTGTGCGACCCGCACCCGTTCACTGGGGGCTGTTTGTGATTACCATACTATCCGTGGTTGCACTCGGTGCATCCAGAAGTCCGGCGAGCGGTGCAAAAGCGCTCATAGACGGCGGGTAAGTAACAAGCGTATTACAGGTGCTTCTCCAGCAGCGCCTGCAGCCTCGCCTTGGGTAGAGCGCCAACCGAGCGGTCAATCTCCTCGCCGTTCTTAAACACAATCAGCGTGGGGATGCTCATGACGCCATACTTCATGGCCAGGTCCTGGTTGTCGTCGACGTTGCATTTGGCAACGGCAAGCTTGCCCGCCAGCTCATCGGCAACCTCGTCAACGATGGGCGAGAGGGATCGACAGGGCCCGCACCACGGTGCCCAAAAATCGACCAGCACGGGCAGGCTGTCGTTAACGATGGAATCGAAGTTCTCGGGGGTAATCTGATTAATGTCAGCCATGGTGACCTCCATAATGCGACGCGGCTCGGCCGCGTAAAACTCAGTACGACCGTGCTTATACCCAGCCGCCCGCAAAGCAACCACTCGCGGGCGGCTCTTTTATATAATGGTGGGCACGCAAACGATTGGAGAGCGCATGCCCACGTCACAAAGTCAGAAAAAAGAAGCCATCGCCCAGGCGAACGAGCAGGAGCTCGCATCGCTCGCGGTCCGTGGCGTGCGTATCGTGGGCAACGCGTGCTCGCCGATCGTGCTGGTCAAAGGCGATTTGGACGAGGCCGAGCGTTCGGGTGGCGAGCTTGCCGCCGGCCCGGATGGCGCGGCGTTGCGAAAGGCGCTTGGGGCCATCGGCTACGCGCCCGAGGATTTTTGCGTGCTGGCAAGCGTCGCCGGCGTGGGTGACGGAGCGGTCGCGGTGGGCGAGACTCTGCCGTGCGAGCTGTTCCGCGAGGCGCTTGAGGCTTTGGACCCCGAGGCAGTGCTACTGCTCGACAACAACGCGGCTGACGCCATGCGCGAGACCTACGCCGATATGCTCGTGGCGATCGATGACTTCGACACCGCCATGCTCAAGCCCGGCTTGGTCGCCCATGTGCAGGGTCGCCGCGTGCTCGCGCTCGACGGTTTTGAGGCGGCGCTCACTGACAAAGCCGCCAAGCAGCGCATGTGGGCATACATCAAGCAGCTGACCCCGGCGGCCGCTCCGCTGTAGCGGACCGGAGCCGGTAAGGCGGCCCTGACGGGTCGAGCGCGGCGCCGGCTTATCGCGTCCCTACATCACAGCGCGCAGCTCAAACCGATCGCCGTTAATGCGGAACTGACAGTTGCCGTTCATGCGCTCCACGGCAAGTTTGATGCTCTTGGTGCCAAAGCCGTGGCCCGCATGCCGGGTCACGGGCATGCCGTCGACCATGCGCGGCGCGCGGTCAAACGTGTTGGAAACTAACAGCAGCAGCTGGCCGTCCTCTAATCGCAGGTCAAAGTCGACGAAGCGCTTTCCTTGGGGTGCGGTGCTTGCGGCGGTGATAGCGTTTTCCAAGGCATTTGAGAGCACGCTAAACAGGTCGGCGTCACCTACGTGGACGGTTTCGGGTACGGCGGCGCGCAGGTTAGCGATAATGCCGTTTCTATTGATATCCGAGTTAAATGACGAAAGCGCGATGTTTACGGTCTCGTTGGCGCAGAAGCGGCGTACGGCGGTGCGGTCGCCGGCTTCGCAGAGTTCGTCGATGCGTTTGAGCGCCTCGTCGGTGTGGCCCTCCTCAATTAAAGCGGCCAGGCCGCGTAGGAAGTGGCGCATATCGTGGCGAAGAATCGACAGCTCGCGCCCAGATTGACGCCAGGCCTCGAGCTCTTTAATGGCGGCGCTGTCGCGGGTTTCGAGCATCCAGCGCTCTCGCTCGGCGGTTTCCTTTTCTTCGTATTCGCGCAGGTAAACGGCAAGAAACATAAGATAGAAGGCACAGAGCGCAAATGCCAAAAACTCAACCGTCACCACCGAGCCCGAGTGGAACAGCGTGGTGTAGACGTTGGTGGCATAGTCAAAGACGTAATAGACGAGCGGCAGGATTAAAAGGATGCCCAGCTCGGTGGTGCTTTTAATCGCCAAGCGCGGACCGATGTCGCCGGCCCAATGCAACAGGACGGCAAAGACGGCGAGTGTGGTCGCGATACGCGCCAGATAGTACGCGATCTGCGAATCGGTTGCGGCAAAGGCGGCGATGCCCATCCAATTGCTGAACTGGCAGCTCAGATAGGCACTCGTAATGCCGAGCACGGCAAGCAGCGGGCTCAGGCGGTAGCGCGCGCACAAATAGATGACGAGCGGCAGATGCACGACGAGCGGATATGCCTGGCGGGCGAAAAGCTCGCCGCCGACGGCATTGGCGAGGCCAAATGCGCATCCGGTTACGGCACCGACCAGCACCAGTTCAAGCGTATGACGCCGGTTGATCTCGATACCGCACAGCGCCGCCGAGGCAAAGACGCCAAAGAGCAGCGTCGTGGCGTGGTGGATTGCCCAAAGGACCATTTCGACCGAGGAGACCATCAGTGTCTCCCACCCTCAAAGCGAACCGCAAAGTAGGCGTCTTGGAATCCCTGCTTGCAGCTGCGCGAAAGCGGGATGCACGCACCCGAGCGCATGACGATGTCCGTGCGGTCAAAGTGATCGATATTGCGCAGGTTGACCTGGTAGCTGCGGTGGCATTTAAAGAAGACTGCGTTTTGCTCCAAGCGGTCCTCGACGCTGCGGAACGACTCGAGTGCCTCGATATCGCGTCCGTCGCGCAGGTGGAAGACCACGTGCTTGTTGCGCGCCTCGGCATA
This sequence comes from uncultured Collinsella sp., assembly GCA_902493835.1. Taxonomy (GTDB): domain Bacteria; phylum Actinomycetota; class Coriobacteriia; order Coriobacteriales; family Coriobacteriaceae; genus Collinsella. Next base: position 24,796 of record CABURG010000004.1, read on the forward strand.
TTCGATGTCGGACAGGCGCAGGGCGTGGTAGCCAAAGGACGTTTTGATCACGAGCTCGTCGGTTGCCGCCGGGCGCATGCTCGAAAGCTCGTCGAGTAACTGCGCCAGGCGTTCGTAAGTCACGGGCTTGAGCAGATAGTCGAAGGCGCGGACCTCGTAGGACTCCAGTGCAAACTCGGGCGATGAGGTGAGAAACACCAAGCGCACGGCGGTATCGGCCTGGCGCAATTCGCGCGCGGTGTCCATGCCGTTGACGAGCGGCATGATCATGTCGAGCAGAATGATGTCGGCGCGCGATGCGGCATGGCGGGCCAGCAGGTCCTCGCCGCGCGTGACGAGCGCAACATCGACCGCCGTGCCCGTCTCGGTCGACCAACGGTCGATCATCCGGTGCAGTTTATCTAGAAAAGTGACGTCGTCGTCGCAGGCAATAATCTTGAGCATTCGGCCCCCTTAGTAATTCGATTTTGCCACATCGGGCACGCGCCGCTTGCGGAGACGCGTCCCATTTGCGCCCCGCGTCGTGCAACTCGCGCCGAGCGGTATTGCGGTGGCGAAAGATGCCTCCTGCGCCATCGAGAGCTCAGCTATCCTCAGCTTGCCAGTTCGAATATGGACCTGCCACATGATCGAATCTTTATTTCAACTTTACACCTAGGTTTACAGCTGTCTTGTCAGCTGTAAACCTAGGTGTCATACTAAAGCCCCAAGATTCGCCAAAAGAGAGGGGCCTTGATGGCACAGAGCGCGAACATGGATGCATCGGAGCTTGCACGCGATATCGCGGCCGGCCTAGCATCGGCAACGACGGCAACGGAGCGCGCGGCACTGGTGCCTGCAGAGCTCGTCGAGGCCATTCAGCAACTAAAAACCCAACGTGACGCGGTGGTCCTGGCGCACTACTATGTGGCGCCCGAGGTCCAAGCCGTGGCTGATTACGTCGGCGACAGCTTCTACCTGGCAAAGCTTGCCAAGAGCCTGCCGCAGCAGACCATCGTGCTGTGCGGCGTGGAGTTTATGGGCGAGAGCGCCAAGCTGCTCAACCCCACCAAGACCGTGCTGCTGCCCGAGCCGGGCGCGGACTGCCCCATGGCGCACATGGTCAAGCGCGAGACGGTCGACGCCGCCCGCGCCGAGTACGGTGACGACCTTGCCGTGGTCTGCTACGTCAACTCCACGGTCGAGATCAAGAGCTGGAGCGACGTGTGTGTCACCAGCTCCAACGCCGTCAAGATCGTGTCCGAGCTGCCGCAGCAGCATATCCTGTTCATCCCCGATCAAAACCTGGGCCGCTTCGTAGCCGAGCAGGTGCCGCAAAAGCACGTCATTCTCAACAATGGCTACTGCCCGCGCCACCACATCATTACCATCGAGCAGATCGTCGACGCGACGGAGGCTCACCCCGACGCGCTCGTGCTGGCGCACCCCGAGTGCAAGGCCGATGTCCTTGCCGAGGCCGACTACATCGGCTCCACCGCCGGCATCATCAAGTACGCCGAGGAGTCCGACGCGAGCGAGTTCATTATCGTGACGGTCCGCGGCGTGCTCTACGAGCTCGAGCGCCGCTGCGAGGGCGCCGGCAAGAAGTTCTACTTCCCCGCGGTGCAGCCCACTTGCGTCAACATGGACCTCATCACGCTCGAAAAGCTCGTGCGCTGCCTGGAGACGGGCGAGGGCGAGGTGCAGATCGGCGTCTCGGACGAGGCGGCAGACCAGGCCAAGCTCACGCTCGACCGTATGCTCGAGTACGCAGCACGCTAGAACAATGTGGCATGAGGGGCAGTCCCTTATGTCACATTCAAGGGAGAGGATTCCTGTGGAAACCAAGCAATACCCCGATATGGAGTGCGACGTCGTCATTGCCGGCTGCGGCGTGGCGGGCCTGTACGCAGCTCTCAACCTGCCGACGAGCACGCGCGTGATCATGCTTTCCAAGGGCGCTGTCGACGAGTGCGATTCGATGCTCGCGCAGGGCGGCATCTGCGTGCTGCCCGAGGGCTCAGACTACGATGCCTTCTTTGAGGACACCATGCACGCCGGTCATTACGAGAACCGCCGTGAGAGCGTCGACATCATGATCCGCTCGAGCCGTTCGGTCATCAACGACCTGCTAGCGATGGGCGTGGATTTTGAGCGCAAGGCCGACGGCAGCCTCAACTTTACCCGCGAGGGCGCGCACAGCCGCCCGCGCATCGCCTTCCATGCCGATATCACCGGCAAGGAGATTACGACCAAGCTGCTCCAGGCCGTTCGCAAGCTGGATAACGTGCAGATTTTGGAGCACGTGGCCATGACCGACATCCTGACGGCCGAGCGCGATGGCGCCACGGTGTGCACCGGCGTCGTCGCCGTTTCCGTGGACGAGGACAACTCGGTTCGTCCCGCCGACGAGCTGGCAAATGCCGCCGGGGGCGTGCATGCCGGCGAGCCGTTTAAGATCCATGCCCGCCACACGCTGTGGGCGACGGGCGGTATCGGCGGCGTATACGACCATTCGACTAACTACCCGCAGCTCACGGGCGATGCCTGCTACATTGCTCAGGAGCATGGTATTAAGATGGAGCACCTGGACTACGTGCAGATTCACCCCACGGGACTGTTCTCGCCGCAGCCGGGCCGCACCTTCCTGATCAGCGAGAGCTGCCGCGGCGAGGGCGCGATTTTGCTCAACGCCGCCGGTGAGCGCTTTACCGACGAGCTTCAGCCGCGCGATGTGGTCGCCGCCGCTATTCGCGAGCAGATGAAGCAGGACGGTACCGAGCACGAGTGGCTGAGCTTTGCACCCGTCGAGCGCGACGTGGTGACCGGGCACTTTGCCAATATCCGCGCGCGCTGCCTGGAGGACGGCCGCGACATTCTGGACGAGCCCATCCCCGTCACGCCCACGCAGCACTACTTTATGGGCGGCGTATGGGTCGACAAGGACGGCCGCACCTCGATGCCCGAGCTCTACGCCGCGGGCGAGACGGCCTGCAACGGCGTGCACGGCAAGAATCGCCTTGCATCAAACAGCCTGCTCGAGGCGCTGGTCTGGGGTCGTCGCGCCGCGTGGTATATGCGTACCGGCGAGTCGCTGGCCGTGGAGCAGGCGGG
>CABURG010000005.1 GCA_902493835.1 uncultured Collinsella sp.
CCTGCTCGGACAGTCCTGCTCGCACGGAGAGCACATTAAGTGCTCTCCGGCTCGTGCGGAACTCGCGATCGACTTCGCATGCCGCCGGGCAGCCGGGGCCGACGCAGGGTTCAAAGGTTTTCAAAAAAGCGGTCGGCGCGCAGTGCGTCGACCGCCGATATATGGGGTCTGATATTTTTTACCAGCTAGTTCCTCTTACTCGTCGAGGAGATCTTCTGGCATGTCGTTGCCGTCGCCTAGATCGACAGGGGTTTCTTCGGGGGCAGGGCCGTTTTCGGCACCTTCTCCTTCGGGCTTCTCCTTGGCGGCTGTCATGCGGGCTACGGCGCATACGCGGTCGTTGTCGTCGACGGTCATCATCTTGACGCCCTGGGTGGCGCGGCCGGTCTGGCTGATCTCGTCGGTCTTGACACGAATGACCGTCGCGCCCTCCGTCACGATGAACAGCTCGTGCTGCGGGCCCACCGTCTTCATGGCCGCGAGGTTACCCTTACGCTCGGTCATTTGGATGGTGTAGACGCCCTGGCCGCCGCGATTCTGCTCCGGGTAGTCCGCGACCGGTGTGCGCTTGCCGTAGCCGCGCTCGGTGATGACAAACAGATCGCCGTTGCCGTTAGTGACTTCCATGCCCAGAACGCTCACACCGTCCTTCATACCGATACCGCGAACGCCGCTGGTATCGCGGCCGGTAGCGCGCACCTGCTCCTCGGAGAACATGATCGCCTTGCCCGCGGTGGTGGCCAGGATGATCTTGTCACCCTCGCGCACGCGGCGCACGTTCAGCAGCGCGTCGTCGTCACGCAGGTTGATAGCGATCAGGCCGTCGCGACGGCTGCGGTCGTATGCGCTCATCACGGTCTTCTTGACCATGCCGCTCTTGGTGGCAAACATCAGATACTCGTCGGCCGGGAACTCGCGGCAGCTGATGACGCTCGCGATCTTCTCGCCCTCCTCGAAGGGCAGTAGGTTGACGATCGCGGTACCGCGCGCCTGGCGCGTACCCACCGGCAGCTCGTGCACCTTCAGGCGATAGACCTTGCCCTTGCTCGAGAAGAACAGCACGTACTCGTGCGTGGACGCGATGAACATCTCGTCGATGACATCGTCCTCTTTGAGGTTGACGCCCGACACGCCCTTGCCACCGCGTTTCTGGGCACGGTAGGCGGCCACCGGAATGCGCTTGACGTAGCCGGTGTGGGTGATGGTCACGACCATGTCCTCGTCGGCAATGAGGTCCTCAACATCCAGGTCCTTCTCAACCTGGCTGATCTCGGTGCGGCGCTTGTCGCCAAACTTCTTGGAGATCTCGCGCATCTCTTCCTTGATGACGCCCAGGATTTTCTCCTCATGCGCCAGCAGGTCCTCGTAGTAGGCGATGGCGCGGCGCAGGCCGTCCAACTCTTCTTGGATCTTGTCGCGCTCCAGGCCGGTCAGGCGGCGCAGCTTCATCTCGAGGATGGCCGTGGTCTGTTCGGGCGTAAAACCAAAGCGCTCGATCAGGCGGCCGCTGGCCTCGGAGTCGGTCTGCGAGGAGCGGATGATGCTAATGACCTCGTCGATATGGTCGAGAGCCATCAAGTAGCCCTCAAGGATATGCGCGCGGGCCTGGGCCTTCTTAAGGTCGAAGCGGGTGCGGCGAGTGACGACGTCGACCTGGTGGTCGATGTAGTGCTGCAGCATCTCGCGCAGGCTCAGGCATTTGGGAACGCCGTTGACAAGCGCCAGGTTGTTGGCGCCAAAGGTCGTCTGCAGCGAGGTGTACTTATACAGGTTGTTGAGCACGACCTGCGGAATGACGCCCTTCTTGAGCTCGATGACCAGACGGATGCCCTTCTGGTTGGACTCATCGCGCATATCCGAGATGCCTTCGATGCGCTTGTCGTTGACGAGCTGGGCGATCTTCTCCTGCAGGGTGCCCTTGTTGACCATGTAGGGAATCTCGGTAAAGACCAGACGGCTGCGGCCGGTCTTGGTGGACTCCACATGTGCCTTGGCACGCACGGTAATGGAGCCGCGGCCGGTCTCGTAGCTCTGCTTAATGCCGGCGCTACCCATGATGATGGCGCCGGTGGGGAAGTCCGGACCGGGCATGATCTGCATAAGCTCGTCGACGGTGGCGTCGGGGTTGTCGATCAGGTAGCAGGTGGCCTCGATTGCCTCGGTGAGGTTATGCGGGGCGATGTTGGTGGCCATGCCGACGGCGATGCCCTGACTGCCGTTGACCAGCAGGTTGGGGAAGCGCGCGGGCAGCGCCACGGGCTCGGCGAGCGATTCGTCGTAGTTGGGCTGCCAGTCGACGGTATCTTTCTGCAAGTCACGCAGCAGTTCCATGGCGGGCTTTGCCAAGCGGCTCTCGGTGTAACGCATGGCTGCCGCGCCGTCGCCGTCGATGTTGCCGAAGTTGCCGTGACCATCGATGAGCGGCGTGCGCATGGAGAACCACTGCGCCAGGCGGACCATGGCCTCATAGACCGCGGAGTCGCCATGCGGGTGGTACTTACCGATAACTTCGCCGACCGTCCAGGCCGACTTCTTGTGCGGGCGGTTGGGGTAGATGCCGCTCTCGTTCATCGCGTACAGGATGCGGCGGTGCACCGGCTTTAAGCCGTCGCGCACGTCCGGCAGGGCACGCGCCGTGATAACCGACATCGAATACTCGATGAACGACTGCTTCATCTCGCGGCCAAACTCCGAAATCTGGAGCTGGCCGCCGTTGATATCCTCGCCGGCCGAGGCGCCACGGTCGACTTCGCCAAAGCTCTCCTCGAGCTCGGCGTCGTCTTCTTCCTCATCATCATCGGCATCGGGGTTATAGGCGTCCGGGTCGCCGTCCTCGCCCTGCTCAGCACGGGCAAGCAGGCGCTTCAGATCATCGGGCATACCGGCATCGCCGGCATCGCCCGTACCCTCGTTATTGTTGATATCGTCTGCCACGTTACCTCCTCTTAAGCGTCAAGGAAGCGCGCATCATGGGCGTGCTTCTCGATGTACTCGCGGCGATAGCCGACCTCGGAACCCATCAGCTCGCGCACGGCGCGGTCCGCCACCACGGCGTCCTCGATCGACACACGCTGCAGGATGCGGGTCTTGGGGTCCATCGTCGTCGAGGCAAGCTGCTTGGGGTCCATCTCGCCCAGGCCCTTGTAGCGCTGGACGGTATAGCCCTTGCGCTTTTTGGTAATCTTGCCGTCCTTGGCCTTGCCGTCCTCGTCGTTATCGTCGGGGTTCAGGCCCAGACTCTGGATGGTGTCGCGCAGGATCTCGTCTTCGGGCTGGCGGCCGTTGGGATACACGTAGTGAATCTTGTTGCGCACCTTAATGCCAAAGATGGGCGGGCAGGCAACATAGACGTAACCGGCATCGATCAGCGGACGCATGTACTTGTAGAAGAACGTCAGCAGCAGGATGCGGATATGCGCACCGTCGACGTCTGCATCGGTCATGATGATGATCTTGTGGTAGCGCGCCTTGGTGATATCGAAGTCGCCGCCGTCGCCGGCACTCGTCGTGACGCCGCAGCCGATCGCGGTAATCAGCGACTGGATGGTGTCACTCGAGAACGCGCGATGGTCACCAACGCGTTCGACGTTCAAAATCTTGCCGCGCAGGGGCAGAATCGCCTGGATGTCTCGGCGACGGCCGTCCTTGGCCGAACCGCCTGCCGAGTCGCCCTCTACGATGAAGAGCTCGGTCAGCTCGGCATCGCGCACCGAGCAGTCAGCAAGCTTACCAGGCAGGGACGCCGTCTCGAGCAGGCTCTTGCGGCGGGTCGCCTCGCGCGCCTTGCGGGCGGCATTGCGCGCCTTGCAGGCCTGTTGCGCCTTCTTGACGATCTCGCGAGCGGGCTTGGGATGCTCCTCCAAGTAATCGGCGAGGCCGTCGGTCACGATCTTGAGCGTGAGCGCTCGCATATAGGAGCTGCCGAGCTTTGCCTTGGTCTGGCCCTCAAACTGCGGATCGGGCAGCTTGACCGAGATAACGGCCGAAAGGCCCTCGCGCACATCGTCGCCGGTCAGGTTGGCGTCTTTTTCCTTGAGCAGGTTCTGCTTGCGCGCGTAATCGTTGATCACGCGGGTGAGCGCGGTACGGAAGCCCTCAAGGTGCATGCCGCCCTCGGGGGTGTAGATGTCGTTGGCAAACGACATGACGTTCTCGCCGTAGCCGCTATTCCACTGCAGGGAAACCTCGACCTCGCCCATCTTGGCCACAGGCGCGTCCGGGTCCGATTTGCCCTCGATGTAGATGGGCTCCTTAAAGGCCTCGGGGACGTCCTTGCCCTCGTTGAGGAACTTGACGAAGTCGATGATGCCGCCCTCGTAGCAAAACTCCTCCACATGGGGAGTCGTCTCGCGCTCGTCGGTCAGCACGATTTTGAGGTTCTTATTGAGGAACGCCGTCTCCTGCAGACGGTTGTGCAGCGTATCGAAATCGTAGATGCAGGTCTCGAAGATCTCGTCGTCGGGCCAGAAGGTGACGGTGGTACCCGTCGAATCCGAGGTGCCCACGACCTCCATCTTCTTGACGGTCTTGCCGCGCGAGAACTCCATCTCGTAGGTGTTGCCATCGCGACGAACCTGAACGACTACGCGCTTGGACAGGGCGTTGACGACGGAGATGCCCACGCCGTGCAGGCCGCCCGAGACCTTATAGGCCGAGTTATCGAACTTACCGCCGGCGTGCAAGATCGTCATGACGACCTCGAGCGTCGGGATCTTTTTAACAGGGTGCTCGTCGACGGGGATACCGCGACCGTTGTCGACGACCGTGATGGAGTTGTCGGCGTGGACCGTCACCTGGATCTCGGTGCAGAAACCGGCCATGGCCTCGTCGACGGAGTTGTCAACGATCTCCCACACCAGGTGATGCAGACCGCTGGCGCTCGTCGAGCCGATATACATGCCCGGGCGCTTACGAACGGCCTCGAGACCTTCGAGAATCTTAATCTCGCCGCCATCGTAATCGTTTTCGTTTGCCACACGTCCTCCTTCAGTCAAGAAAATGTGTACAGCCTTACTAGTTTATCGTAAAAAAATACCCTCGGGAACGAGGGTATTTGGCTCTACAAGGCCACCAGATGCGATTTAAGGCTCTTTTTTGCTTTGCACGCCCTTGGCCCACTCGGCACTGGCTCTCATGGCGTTCTCGAGGGCCTCGCGCAGTTTTTGGTCTTCGATGGGCGCCACTTGGCACTCAATCTCGGTGCGCTCGGCATCGCTGAGGTCGGCATGCGGGGCCGGCGGGCGCTCTGTCGTCGCCGGGCGCAGGCGCTCCTTGGCGGCGGGCGGCGTGTGACCGGGTGCGGTGGTTTTGAACACCAGGCCGTCCACATGCGCACCGGCGCGCTCCATGCGCGCGCGGATGATCTCGCGCAACAGCGTCATTTCCTGCGTCCACGAGGGCGAGTCGAGATACACCAGCAGTTCATTGGACTCGGGCAGGTAACGCAGCCCCGTCACATGCCGCCCCTCGCGCGTGCCCGAGCACACCGCATTCCACGCGCGATAGACCGCACGAGATTCCTCCGCAGCCTCCATCTGCGCACGGCGCTCAGGGGTCGCAGCCGCCAGGATGCGTTGGCGCTCTGCGTTCAAAAAGCCACTGAAGGCGACCGTTTCGCTCTCGCGCTCGTAATTAGCACGTCTCACCCATGCTCACCACCTTGGCTCGATCAAGCAGGTCATCGGTAAAGTACCCCAGGTTGGTCGTGGTTATGACCGTCTGGATATCATCGCCGATCAGCCGCAGAAAAGCACCGCGGCGCTCGCCGTCGAGTTCGCTCATCACGTCATCCAAAAGCAGCAGTGGGGCGGTGCCCAGGACATCGCGAGCCACGGCCACCTCCGCCACCTTCCAGGCCAGAACCAACGTTCGCTGCTGACCTTGGCTGGCAAATGAACGGGCGGAGCGACCCGCCACGGTAAACTCAATCTCATCGCGATGCGGTCCCACCAACGTCACGCCGCGGCGAATTTCCTCGTCGGCGTGCTCATCAAGGGCAGCCAGCATGTGCTCGTACGCCCAGCCCTTCAGTTCTTCGCGATCCTCGACCTGGGGCAAATCCCCCAGCGTGGACGTATAGGTCACGTTGGCAGCCTCACCGGATGCCACTTGCCCGTAGGCAGTGTGCACATGGCCCGCCAGCCGGTCGAGCAGGGCCAACCGGTGCACAAGCAGAGCCGAGCCCGCGCGGGCAATCGAATCGTTCCACGCGCCGAGCATCTCGCGGCAGCACCAGGTCTCCTTGAGCAAGGCGTTACGCTGGGTCACGCAGCGCCCATAGGTGCTCGCAAGATCGGCATAGCGTGCGCTCAGTTGCATGCCAAAGTCATCGAGGGCGGCGCGGCGCACACTGGCGCCTCGTTTAACCATGTCCAGATGGTCGGGGCAAAACAGCACGCTCGGCAGAACCCCGCGCACACCGGCGGCGGAGCATCTCTTGCCGTTGCGGCTAAACGAGCGCTTACCGTCCTCCGCGTTCAATCCCATATCAAGCACGCGGCCGTCGCCCTCGAGCCTCAGCTCGACCTTGCACGATCCCACGCCGTCACGGACGAGCTCGGCTGCGGTCGGATGCCTAAACGAGGCGCCGCTCGTCAGCAGCTGCATCGCCTCTATGAGATTGGTCTTTCCCGCCGCGTTGGGTCCCGCAAGTATCGTCACGCCCTTGTCCAGGGCAAGGCGATAGCTCTCGAAACTGCGGTAGTGCGTGACGGAAAGATCGCGGGCGAACATGGTCATGGCGAAGCGCTAGATGCGGACCGGCATGACCAGGTACAGGTAGTTGATCTTGTCGTAGGACTTGAAGATGCCCGCCTGCGAGTAGCTCTTGAGCTCCAGCGTGATCTCCTTCTCCTTGGACAGAGCATTGAGGCAGCCGAAGATGTAGTGGTAGTTGAAGGCGATGGTACCCGACTCGCCCTCGGCCTCGACATCGATCGTCTCCTGCGCAAGGTCCTGGTCATTGGAAATGGAGGACAGGCCCATCTGCCCGTTCTCGACATCGATCTCGAACTTGACGGCGGGGTTGGCGCTCGCGATAACGGCCACGCGCTTGAGGGCGGCGTTAAAGGCGGCGACGTCGATCTTGACGCTCGTCACGCACGAATCGGGGATGAGCTGCTTGTAGTTGGGGTACACGCCCTCGATGCGGCGCGACACGTAGGTGGTATTGCCGGCCTCAAAGACGACCTGGGTGTCGGTAGCCCCGATCATGATGGTCGCCTGGCTTGCCATGATGTTCAGCGCATCGTTAAAGGCGTCGGCCGGAACGTTGAGCTCAAAGGAGCCTTCGAGGGTCGAGGTCTCGACCTGCGTATCGCACACGGCCAAACGGAAGGAATCGGTCGCCACCAGGCGCACGGTGTTGTTCTCGACCTTCATGTGCACACCGCCCAGGATGGGGCGGGCCTTGTCGGTCGAGGTGACGCGCCACACACGGCCGACCATTTCGGACAAGATATCAGTCGGCAGCTCCACGGCACTCTCGATGGCATAGGCCGGAAACTCGGGGAAGTCATTGGCATCGAGCGTGTTCAGGCGGAAAGAGCTCTTCTCGCAACTGATCAGCACCTGGCGCTCGGACAGCTCAAAGGTGACCGGGGCATCGGGGAGGGTCTTGGTGATATTGGAGAGCATCTTACAGGGGATAACCATCTCGCCCTCTTCTTCGACATGCGCCGCGATGCGATGACGGATCGAGATGGTGTAGTTAGAGGTCTGGAATTCCAAGATGCCGTCTTGCGCCTTGACGAGCACGCCCGACAGGATGGGAAGGGTGGATGCCGAAGCGACACCCTTCATAACGACGCCGATGGCTTGTGTGAGCGAGCTCTGGCTGACGGTAAACTTCATCTTTTAATACCTTTCTATAGATATAAATATCTTAATAATAGTAATAGCACTGACGAAACTGTTGATTACTCCCAAAGACGCAGGTCAGACCCAGAAAGAGAATCGACAGCAACCTGTGTGCAACGGGGGTAGTTTTCCACGTTCAAAACCTGCGCAAAACTTTTCATCACCGCGGGTTGGGTTTTAGACACCTTATGCCCGTGGTTTCGACAAGTTTTCAACAGGTGTCTCTATTTCCCTACGAGCGCAGTGTAATTTTATCGCGCAGCGACTTAAGGTCTTCGGTGACGGTGCGGTCTTCCTGGATCATCTTCTGGACTTTTTTGTAACTCGTGCTGACGGTCGAGTGGTTGCGGTTGCCAAATTCGGCGCCCACCGCCGTGGTCGTCATCTCGCACATTTCGATGGCCAGATAGATGGCAATGTGGCGTGCTTTGGCGATATTGGCGTTGCGACGCGGGCCGATGAGCTCCTCGTGCGTCACGCCGTACTGCTCTTCGATGACGGACTGAACCGTTTGCACGTTGATCTTTTTGGCCGATGTGTCGAAGTACTGGCTGGCGATGGCGTCGATATCGTCAAAGGTGAGCTCCCCGCCCTCGCGTTCGCGGTCGCCCGCCTCGCCGGCGCAGCGCTCGCAGAAGCTCTCGAGTTCGCGGATGTTGGTGCCCGACACCTCTGCCATGTGCTTAAAGTGCTCATCGGTCAGGTGCCCGCCGTTGCCCCCGTAGGCCGCCAGCAGTGAGTCGTCGCCTGCCTCGGGAGCGGCGACGATGGTGTTCTCGTAATAGCGCTGCAAGATCTTGTATTTCATCTCGTAGCTGGGCTCTGCGACCAGGCAGAGCATGCCGGCGTTGAAGCGGCTGGTCAGACGCTCGTCCATGCTCAGGTCCTTGGGGGCGCGGTCTGCCGCGATGACGACCTTCTTGTTGTTGCGGATGAACTCGTCCATGAGCTGGAAAAAGTAGTCCACGCTCGCGCGCTTGCCGATGATGTTTTGGATGTCATCGATGATGAGCACGTCCACGCCGTGGTACGCCTGCATGATGGGAGCGTTGTTCTTCTTTTGGCGGTCGAACTCGGTCATCAGGTCGTCCAGATATGCCTGGGAGTTGGCATACTTGACCTTGATCTCGGGCGACTTCTCGGCGAGCTCGTTTTTGATAGCGAGCAACAGGTGGGTCTTGCCCAGGCCCGATTTGCCGTAGATGAACAGTGATGTGCACGTGCCGCGCTCGTCCGCGAGGGCGGCAAACTTGAGTGCCGAGCGATAGGCATGGCTGTTCTCGGGGCCGTAGACAAAGTTCTCAAAGGTAAATTTTGAGTTCGCGGCGAGTGGGGCTCCATCCGTATTCTGCTCGGCCGGCACGGTCGGTGCTGGCATGGGTGAAGCGGGGGTCGCAGCTTGCGTGGATTTAGTCGGCGCTCCACCCTTCATCTGGTTCATCATGCGACGAAAATCATCGGCCGAGAGCGTGTTCTTGATTGCGATGCCCGAATCAGCGCCCGCCGCTGCGTCGTGAGCGATGGGCATGTGCGTGACGGGTGCGCTCGTTGACATCGCTGCCGCTGTCGGCAACGGTGCCATGGTTTCACGGGAAACATCGCTGCGCTGGTGCTCGATTGTCGGCACGTCGCCTGCGGAGGCCGGCACCGCCGGGGAAACAGCGGGAGCCGTGGCGGGCGCCGTCGCGGCAGCGGATTCCGTCGCGGCGCCTTGCGGTGCCACGATGTCGAGCGCAATCGGTGCAAAGGCGATTTCTTCCAGATAGGCCTCAATAGTCGGCTGATGCTTTTTGAGCTGCGCGATGGCAAAGCGCGAGGGGGCTTCGATCGTGAGCGTATCTTCGGTCAGGCTTATGGCGCGCGATTGCCCCAGCATGTTGATGAGGCGTGCATCTTGGCCGTCGCGCTGGCAAAAGGCGATGGCATCCCCCAGGATGATGCTTGCTTCCTCGTCCACTGTCTCTCCCGTTCTTTAGCTCTGAGCTCGCACGCGAGCGGCGCCGAGTTCGGTCAGATGGTATTTCTGGCCATGCTTGATGACCAAGCCGGCCTGCGCCAAGTCATTGAGCGTGCGTGACCAAGTGGGGGCCGAGTTTCCAAACGCCCTCGCCAGATCGGTTGCACCGCACGCTTGATTTTGCGCCAGATAGCCCAGCGCGGCGTTGCCGCGATCGCTTACGAACACGTCCGGTTGTGGCTGCGCATACTGATTTGCTGCATTAGGATACATCATTTGAGCTGCTGGTTGTTGAGAACTCTGCATCGGCGGCATTTGCTGTTGAAAACTTTGAGGCCACTGTTGGTAAGGCTGCGGAAGCATCTGCTGGGCCCAGGGGTTGTACTGCTGCTGCGGCATCTGCTGGTACGGCTGCTGATATCCCTGCTGGTACTGCTGCGGGAACTGCTGGCCATACCCCAGTGGCGGCATCTGCTGATATGGATATCCCTGTTGGTACGGCTGATAGCCCATTTGCTGGCCACCCGGCGCCCCCGTCGCCTGCTGCATTGCTGCTGCATCCTGATCCGCCAGCGGCATGGTCTCTGGCGTGTTTGTCGGCATCGACATCGATGCCGCCCGGGGTTCTTGTGTAGGTAGCATTCCGGGCTGCTGCATCTGTCCCACGGGGGGCTGCATCTGCTGCGTTGCCATGGGCTGCTGCGCAAAAGCTCCCGGCAGGGGATATGTGGGCTGTTCCGTCTCGGGCCGCACGGCAGCGCCGCGTCCGCCGGCACGCTCGATTTCCTGCACGCGTTTAGGGTTCAGGCTTACCGTAACCACGGTGCCGTTGCCCATGTTGTCCTCGATGGATACGGCACCGCCGGCGTTTTCCAAATACTCCTGCACCATGGGAAACCCTGCTCCGGTTCCACGGATATAGCGCTTCATCTTGCTGTTTGCGCTGGTAACGCCAAAGTCGAAAGCGCGTTCCTTGTCGTCGATGCCTGGTCCTTGATCGGCAAAGCGGATGGTGTCTCCGCCATCCAGAATCGAGATGATGGGCTCGGCAAAGTGCGCGTGGATAAAGTTTTCGACAATCTCGCGGATGACCATGAGCGAGATATGGCCGCCTTGTTCTTTCATGCACTGGTAGACGGTGTTGGTCGTCTCTTCCAAATACGTGCGGACATCTTGCGGATCGATGACGATCACACGCGGTGTCGACAACATGTCGTCATAGACGGCGATGCGCGCAGCGTACATGGCTTTCGGCCCCTGCGTGGTCGTCTGTTCACCTTCGTCACGCTCTTCGCGCACGCCGGTGATGTGCTCGTTGTCGGGTGCCGGGTCTCCGGAATCGACCATGGTGTAAAAGTCGTCAGACATGCCACTCGCAATCTTCCAAAAGGTTTCGAACAAATAGTAGCTCACCGTGCAATGTTTCTCATCTTTCGACAACTTTTCAAAACCTGTTGAAAACTTTGGAAAACCGACGAAAAGTTCTCAACATTGCCAACATGACCTGTTGAAAACTCGATGAAATATCGTGAAAAGTTGCCATGCGCCGCTAAATCGAGCTTGGCTTATGGGGGAACCGTGTGAACTGCGCAACCTTTTACCTTTGATTTCTTGACATTTGAACATTGATTTCCCTACAATCTTCAAGCTCACGTGTCTATATCTGCGTCCGCGTCCCCGCGGACACTCGAAATGCAGCAGGAGGAACTTAAGATGAAGCGTACGTATCAGCCTAATAAGCGTAAGCGTGCCAAGACCCATGGCTTCCGTGCCCGTATGGCCACTAAGGGTGGTCGTGCCGTGCTCGCCCGTCGTCGCGCCAAGGGCCGCAAGCGTCTCACTGTCTAGCAGCGATACACACATCTCGCATGAAGACTATTAAGTCTCGGCAAGATTTCGAGCATGTGTTCAGTCAGGGGCGTCGTTTCAATCACCCTCTGATTCGAATGACCATATGTGAATCGGTTGGCGAAGGCGACTCCGGAAGGGTCGCCTTCGTTGGTGCTAAGCGACTCGGTTGTGCCGTCGTGCGCAACCGATCTAAGCGTGTGATGCGCGAGGCCGCCCGCAGCTGCGGATTTCCCGTTGCGGGTTATGACATCATCTTGTTTGCAACTCCCAAGACGAGGGTTTCCTCGCCGCAGGAGATGGACAAGGCGTTGCGTTCGCTTATGAAGCGCGCCGGCGTTGCCGGGGAGGAGCGATGAGCAATCACGTTTTGCGACGTGTTGCCATCGCTCCTATTCGCATATATCAACAGGTTATTTCGCCCTTATTGCCTGACGCCTGCATTTATTACCCAACGTGCTCGCAATACGCCATCCAGGCGATTGAGAAGCACGGTGTTTTGAGAGGCTGCTGGCTTGCCGTGAGGCGCATCGCTCGCTGCAATCCCCTGCACGTCGGCGGTTATGACCCTGTGCCCTAGCGGGCACTCGCTATCGGAGGAAAACTTACATGTGGGATTGGATCGTTAACATCCTTTTCGAGCTGCTCAAGCTCATCCAGACCTTTGCGGTCGACTGGGGCCTGTCCATCATCATCCTGGTGGTCATCATCCGTCTGCTGCTGACGCCGCTCATGCTCAAGTCGACCAAGTCGACGGCTCGCATGCAGGTGCTGCAGCCCAAGATGCTCGAGATCCAGGAGCGCTATGCCGACGATCCTCAGCGTCAGGCCGAGGAGATGCAGAAGTTCTACAGCGAGAACAAGTTCAATCCGCTGGCCGGCTGTCTGCCGCTTCTGATTCAGATGCCTATCCTGTTCGCCCTGTTTACGCTGCTGCGTAACCTGCCGCAGTACTTTAACGACGGCACGTTCTCGTTCTTCAACATCCTGCCTGACCTTACCACCACGCCGAGCGCTTCCTTTGCCGATGGCTTTATGGTTGCGCTGCCTGCGCTGGTTTGCCTGATTCTGTTTGCCGTTCTCACCTTGATTCCGCAGCTTTATATGTCGCGCAATCAAACTGGCCAGCAGGCCCAAAGCATGCGCATGATGGCCGTCGTCATGACCGTCATGATGCTTTGGATGGGTTGGAGCCTGCCCGTCGGCGTTCTGCTGTACTACGATGTGTCTTCTGCCTGGCAGGTTATCCAGCAGATCTTCGTGACGCAGAAGGTTATCGACAAGGCTAAGTCCGATGAGGAGGAGCGCCTCAAGAACGCTCCGCTGCAGGTCGAGGTTACCCGTCGCGAGAAGAAGCCGCGCCCGCACAAGAGGAAGTAGTCGGGATATCAATCTTATTTAGGTACCTAACTTTTGGAGCACGTTATGTCTGAAGAGATCATCGAGGATATGCTTGAGGAGGTTGCCCCGCAGGTCGCGGGCGATTATCCCGAGATTGCACAGCGCTACAAGGCTGGTGAAGAGCTGACCGATGAGGAGCTCGACACCATTGCCGATGTTGCGATTTCCATCCTGCGTTCCATCCTTTCGCACTTCGATGCCGCCAACTCTCCTATCGATGAGTATGAGGGCGACGAGGGTGAGCTGATTTTGGATGTAACGTCTCCCGACCTTGCTGTTCTCATTGGCCGTCATGGTCGCACTCTTGATGCCCTTCAGGTTATGTTCTCTTTGCTGGTGAGCCGCAAGCTTGGCTTTAGATATCCGGTTGTAGTTGACGTCGAGGGATACAAGAGCCGCCGTCAGGACAAGGTTGCCTCCATGGCTCAGTCTGCTGCCGAGCGTGCCATCCGCACTCATAAGAGTGTTTCGCTTCCGCCCATGAATGCCTATGAGCGCCGACTGGTTCACATTGCACTTCGTGGCAATGATGCCGTCGATACTCATTCTGAGGGTTCTGACCCTGATCGCCATGTGGTGATTGTTGCTCGATAATCTACTCGAGCTTATGCTTAGGGGACGTGGTTTCCACGTCCCCTTTTTTTGTCAAAAGTTCTCGATACACTGATTTTTGTCAGAAAGGAGCTTTCGTTGTTAGTACTTACTGATCAGCAGGCTGACGAGATGTTGAGCCGTCTAACTTCCTATTGCAAAGAGTATTCCTTGAGCGTAACTGATGTTGAACTGAGGAAATGTATTCAGCATTTGGATTTGGTTCTGGAAACAAATAAGACTACGAATCTTACCCGTATTCTTGACGTAGAAGATGCTGCGGTACTTCATATCCTTGACTCACTTGTTTTGCTCCCCTATATCAATAAGGCTCCTGAGGGAGCTTTGCTCGATATGGGAACAGGTGCGGGCTTCCCTGGTATTCCATTAACCATAACCATGCATCGTAAAGCTACTTATATTGACTCTGTTGGCAAGAAGGTTGATGCTGTCAATTCTTTTGTCCATGCTCTTGGATTGAAACATGCTCATGCCGTTCATGATCGTCTTGAAGAATATGCTCGAAGCCATAAGAAGCAGTTCTCTGTTGTAACCGCCCGCGCACTGGCCCCTTTACCGATTCTTGTTGAGTATGCGGCTCCGTACCTCAAGGATGGAGGGCTATTTGTTATCACAAAGGGCAATCCATCTGATGAGGAGCTTGCCTCTGGCATGTCAGCAGCTAAGATCTGCGGCTTCACTTCGCTTCTGAATGACGCAATCGATTTGCCTGAAGGCCTGGGTCACAGGGAGTTCATTGTTCTTAGGAAGAGTCATTCAGCATCCGTTTCATTGCCTCGTGCAAATGGCATGGCAAAGAAGAATCCGCTTGCCTAGATGTTTCACGTGAAACATAATAGATACTAACAACTTGCAGTGTTTCACGTGAAACATGGCGGTTGATATTGAATCGGAATGTTTCACGTGAAACATCCTCCGTTTGACAGCTTCAATACACACCAGGAGGGACCGTGGGATTTCGCGACGTTAAGCGTTCTGAGAGCGCAAAAGACACGCGTATCATTGCAATTATCAATCAAAAAGGCGGCGTTGGTAAGTCAACGACGGCTGTAAACCTTGCGGCGGCACTGGGCGAGCAGGGTCGTAAGACACTGATTGTCGATTTTGATCCGCAGGGAAACAGCACCAGTGGATTCGGAATTGAAAAAGAAGACCTTGATCACTGCATCTATGATGCATTGTTGAATGATGTGCCGGCAGAATCGCTTGTTCTTGATACAAATTGCAAAAAGGTATTCGTAATTCCGGCTACAATTCAGCTTGCAGGCGCGGAAATTGAGCTCGTAAGCGCAATCGCTCGTGAAACCCGCCTCAAAGATTTGCTTGAGCCGATTCAGGACGAGTTCGATTTTATTTTCATTGACTGTCCCCCTTCGCTCGGCCTGCTTACTATCAACGCCTTGACCGCGGCAGACAGCGTTTTGATTCCGATCCAGTGTGAGTATTATGCACTCGAGGGCGTTACGAAGCTGCTTGAGTCTATGAAGATGGTTAAATCACGTCTGAACAAGGGCTTAGACACCTATGGTGTACTTATGACCATGTATGACTCGCGTACTTCTCTATCGAATCAGGTTGTTGAGGAGGTTCAATCGTACTTTGGTGACAAGGCGTTTAAGACGCTTATCCCCCGTACGGTTAAAATCTCCGAAGCACCGTCTTTTGGAGAACCGGTAATTACCTATGCACCTCAAAATAAGGGTGCAAAAGCGTATATGAACCTTGCAAAAGAGGTGATCAAGCGTGCCTAGTGTAAAGAAACGTGGTGGATTGGGACGTGGACTCAATGCTTTGGTCTCAGAGGCCGAGTATGAGACCGGTGGTTCGGCTGCATCCGCGTCAAAGGCTGCATCTGAAACGAAACTACCTATTGAGGATATTGTTCCTAACCCTAACCAGCCGCGAATTCACTTTAACGAAACCGAACTTCGCGAGTTGAGCGAGTCAATCCAAGAACATGGCGTTTTGCAGCCTCTTTTGGTTCGCAAGCATGGAAACGGCTATGAGATCATCGCTGGTGAGCGTCGTTACCAGGCGTCGAAGCTTGCTGGTCTTGAGGAGCTGCCTGTCATCATTAAAGATGTTAATGATGAAGAGATGCTGGCTCTTGCTCTTATCGAAAACCTTCAGCGTTCTGATCTTAATCCCGTCGAAGAGGCTAAGGGCTATCGCCAGCTTATCGATGCCAGCGGTATGACCCAGGAGGCATTGTCGAAGGCGGTAAGCAAGTCACGCTCTGCAATTACAAACTCACTGCGTCTTCTCGATCTCCCCGAGGTAGTTCAGCAGATGATTTTTGAGGCCAAACTTACTGCTGGTCATGCACGTGCGATTCTTGCAGTTCCCTATGAGGACGCGCGTATTCGACTTGCAGAGAAAGTTGTTACAGAGGGCCTTTCCGTAAGAGCGACAGAAAATCTTGCTCCGTTGTTTTCTGCCGGAGAGACACCTAAGACGCCAAGGCCTGCAACGCCTCAGTCCTTTAAAAAGGCTGCCCGTGTGCTTCGTCAGGTATTTAATACCAACGTGCGTGTGAAGAGCTCGCGTGGAAAGAACAAGATTGAGATTGAGTTTAAAGACGAGGAAGAGCTCTCTCGTATTCTTGGCGAAATGATTCAGTTTGATCAAGGAGACCAAGATGAGGAATAAGATTTTAACTGCGATTGCATTGGCGACAACCGTCGCGGCTGGTGCCTTTGCTGGCTATAAGATCGCGACAGACGATGAGCTTCGAGGTCGTTTGCTTCGTGGTGCGCAGGATATCGTCGATACTTCCAAGAAGAAGATGGATGTTATGACAGAAGATGTTGCTATGCGTACTGCTCAGGTAACGAAGAATCCAAAGATTAATCAAAGTTGGGTTAGCAACCAATGGGAAAATGTAGGCTATTAGGTACCTAACAATTACCCAGTATATTTTGAAGGGTCCTTGTCTGATTCACGAGACAAGGACCCCTTTTTTTGGCCGTAAAAAAATGGGACAGGTAGCAGCTGATTCAAAATTAATGTCAATAATTGAAACGACCCCGGTTGCATATTCTGCAACCGGGGTCGTTCGATGTTTCACATGAAACGTTTTGGGGTGCGACTCCCCTATGCGTTCTTCTGAACTTTGAAGCGCTGCTTCAGCTGTCCGCAAGCGGCGTCAATATCGTTACCACGGGAGTTACGAATCGTGGTCTCGATGCCACGGGACTCAAGACGACGCTGAAGATCCTCAACCTTATGAATAGGCGACGGCTTGAGCGGGCTGCCCTCGATGTCGTTAAGCTGAATCAGGTTAACGTGGCACAACGTTCCCTCGCAGAAGTCGCAGAGCGCCTGCATCTCGGGATTCGTATCGTTGACGCCTTCGATCATGGCATACTCATAGGTCGGGCGGCGGCCAGTCTTCTCGGTGTAGAGCTGAAGCGCCTCGTGAAGGCGAAGCAGCGTGTACTTCTTAACACCGGGCATGAGCTTGTTGCGCGTCGACTGGATGGCGGAATGCAGTGAAACAGCAAGCGTGAACTGCTCGGGGATGTCGGCAAATTTGCGAATACCGGGAATAACGCCGCTGGTAGAGACGGTGAGGTGTCGAGCGCCGATACCGATGCCATCGGGGTCGTTGAGGATTCGCAGCGCCTTGAGAACCTCGTCGTAGTTGGCAAACGGCTCACCCTGGCCCATGAAGACTACGCTCGTGGCGCGCTCGCCAAAGTCGTTGGATACATGAAGTACCTGGTCGACGATCTCTTGAGCGGTCAGAGAGCGCTTGAGGCCGTTGAGACCGGTAGCGCAAAAGGCGCAGCCCATGCCGCAGCCTGCCTGGGTGGAAACGCAGACGGAGAGCTTGTTACGACGGGGCATACCGACAGTCTCGACGGAAACGCCGTCGTGGTACTCGAGCAGATACTTGCGAGAGCCATCTTTGGAAACCTGCTTGGTGAGTTCAGTCGGCGTGTCAAAGGCAAAAGCCTCTTTAAGCTGCTCGCGGAAAGCCTTGGGAAGGTTGGTCATATCGTCAAACGAACAAACGTTCTTCTCAAAGACCCATTCGATGAGCTGCTTCGCGCGGAAGGCGGGCTGGCCAAGTTCGGCCACAAGGTCGCGAATATCGTTTTGGCTCAAGTCGCGAATGTCCTGAGATTTAGTCCTGGGATTCATGGAAGCCTTTCGATTTTGGGGAAACGTAGAGGGTATCGCTACAATATGGTATCAGCTGCAGAAATTATAGAGGAGGAGTCTGCCCATGCCGGGTAAAAGCCTAGAGAACATGCACGTAGCGGTCTTGGCGGGCGGTCATTCCGCTGAGCGCGAGATCTCGCTCAATTCGGGAAAGAACGTCGTGGCTGCCTTGAAGGAGGCCGGCTACACCTCGGTGGAGCTGCTCGACACGGCCGCCGATGACTTTATGGTAACTATGGCGACCGGCGGCTTTGACGTGGCATTTATCGCCATGCACGGCGCCGGCGGTGAGGATGGCGCCATGCAGGGTGCTATGGAGACCCTGGGTATCCCCTACACGGCCTCGGGCGTGCTTGCCAGCGCCTGCGGTGCCGACAAGGAGGTCTCTAAGCTCCTGTACGCCAAGGCGGGCATTCCCGTTGCCCCCGGCCTTGCGCTCGAGGTGGGCGATGAAGTCGATATCGATCATATCGTCGAGGTTTGTGGCGAGCGCTGCTTTGTGAAGCCGGCCGTCAACGGTTCCAGCTATGGCATTTCCCTGGTCCATGAGCCCTCCGAGCTACCCGCGGCAATCGCCAAGGCGTTTGAGTACGGCGACAAAGTGCTGGTCGAGAAGTGCATCGAGGGTACCGAGATCACCGTCGGCGTATACGGTGAAGATGACGTGCGCGCCCTGCCGATTGTCGAGATTCGTAAGCCCGAGGACTGCGAGTTCTACGATCTGGACGTGAAATATGTCGACCCTACGGACATCCATCGCATTCCCGCGCAGATTTCACCCGAGAACTACGCTCGTGCCCAGGAGCTTGCCTGTGCCGCTCACAAGGCGCTCGGTTGCCTGGGCATCTCGCGCAGCGATTTTATCGTGAGCGAGGACGGCCCCGTTATCCTCGAGACCAATACCATTCCCGGCATGACCGATACGTCGCTGTATCCGGATGAGATCCGCCACACCGACGACATGACGTTCCCGCAGGTCTGTGACAGCCTGATCCGTATGGGTCTTCGTCGAGCGGGCATTGCATGCTAATCGAGGACGCGGTTTCGTCAGGAACGCCGCAGTTTGTCATCGACTCCTATGCCACGCTTGCCGAACGCGCCAAAACGCAGTCCTTTGGCCTTATCGAGGAAGATGTGATTGTCCTCGATACCGAGACCACAGGTCTTTCGGTGCAGGACAACGAGCTGATCGAGATCTCGGCGGCCCGTCTTTCGGGCCGCGAGATCGTCGACCGCTTCGATACCTTCGTGCATCCCAAGCAGCTGATTCCCGCCGAGATTACCGAGCTCACGAGCATTACAAATGCCGATGTGGCAGATGCCCCGTCGGCCGTTGAGGCCGTCGCCGCTCTCGCCGATTTTGTCGGTGGTTGCCCGGTGATCGCACATAACGCCACGTTCGACCGCTCGTTTATCGAGTCGGTCAAAGGCGGCGTCAACGTGAGCGATATTTGGATCGATTCGCTGGCGCTGTCGCGAATCGCGCTTCCGCGCCTGGCCTCGCACAAGCTGTCTTTTATGGCCGATCTGTTTGGCTGTGACTCGGTATCACACCGTGCCAATGCCGACGTCGACGCCCTGTGTGGCGTATGGCGCGTGTTGCTCGTGGCGCTCACCGACTTGCCCCAGGGCCTCATGGCGCGCCTAGCCGACATGCATCCGGATGTGCCTTGGTCCTATCGTCCTATCTTCTCATTCTTGGCAGGGCAGAACCCTGGTTCTATCTTCTCTCTCAGCGCCGCTCGTGCTGACGTTCTCAAGGCCGATCGCGCCGACGATCGGGTGGACGCCGACGAACTACCGGTCCTCAAGATGCCGAGTCGTGAGGAGATTGAGGCAGACTATGCGCCGGGTGGCCTGGTCAATCGTATGTATCCCACTTACGAGCCGCGTGATGAGCAGATCGCGATGGCGCTCGAGGTCCGCGATGCGCTGGTCACGGGCACTCATCGTGTAATTGAGGCGGGCACGGGCGTCGGCAAATCGATGGCCTATCTGGTGCCTTTTGCCGAGGCAGCGCGCCGTAACAACATCACGGTTGGTATTGCGACCAAATCGAACAATCTTGCCGACCAGCTCATGTACCATGAGCTGCCAAAACTTGCCGAGCAACTGAACGGTGGTCTGTCATTTTGCGCTCTCAAGGGCTATGACCACTATCCGTGCCTGCGCAAGCTCGAGCGCATGAGCCGAGGCCAGGTCGAGATTACCACCAAGCGCGATCCGGCGGACACGCTCACGGCGGTCGCGGTCATTATGGCGTACGTCTGCCAATCAGCCGATGGCGACCTCGACTCGCTCGGCATTCGGTGGCGCAGCGTCAACCGCCCCGACTTTACGACGGCCTCGCGCGAGTGTGCTCGTCGCCTCTGCCCGTTTTTCCCTGATAAATGTTTGGTCCACGGCGCTCGCCGTCGTGCGGCGCATGCCGATGTGGTGGTCACCAACCATTCCCTGCTGTTCCGCAACGTCGCGGCTGAGGGTAGGATTTTACCTCCGATTCGTCATTGGGTAATCGACGAGGCCCATTCCATCGAGCGCGAGGCGCGCCGCCAGTGGGCGCGCGTGGTGTCGGCGGACGAATCACGCGTTCTGTTTGAGCGCCTGGGTGGCTCGAGCACCGGCGCGCTAAGCCAGGTTTCCCGTGATTTGGCAACCTCCGAGGGCTCTACGCTCTATCTGGGCCTTACTGCCAAGGCGACGTCGACGGTTGCGCGCGCGAGCATGGCAATCGCCGACGTGTTCGATGGCGTTCGCGAGCTCGGCCGCCGTGCGCGTGGGGGTTATGACAATGCCAATCTATGGATTGGCCCCGAGCTGCGCGAATCTGACGACTGGCATGATTTCTTACAGTCGGCCTACACTGGCATCGACGCATTGGAACAAGCTGACAAGAGCGTCGACGCGCTGGTGCAAGCCGTCGCCGCCGACAAGCCCGAGGTTGTTGTCGACCTGGGTGATATCTCGCGCCGCCTGCACGAGCTGGTCGAGAACCTCAAACTCATCATTGATGGCACCGATGAACACTACGTGTATTCGCTGCAGGTCAATCGCAGGCTGCGTGCCGGCGGAGAGTCGATGACCGCAGAGCGCATCGACATTGGCGAGGCCTTGGCAACCGAATGGCTGCCCGAGGTTCACACGGCTATCTTTGCCTCGGCGACCATGACGGTGTCCAAAAGCTTTGAACACTTTAACCACGCGGTCGGCCTCGATCGCATCGGTGCTTCAACATCCTCATCGCTGCACTTGGACTCGAGCTACGACTTCGATTCGAACATGGCTGTAGTCGTTGCGGGCGATATCCCCGATCCGCGCGATCGTGAGAGCTATCTTACGGCGCTCGAGCGCGTGCTGGTCGACGCCCATCTTGCCATGGGCGGATCGGTGCTCACGTTGTTCACCAATCGGCGCGACATGGAAGACCTGTACGCCCGCGTTGAGCCCAAGATGGCCCGTGCGGGTCTGGAGCTCAACTGCCAGCAGCGCAACTCATCTCCTCGTCGCCTGCGCGACCGGTTTATCAATGAGCCGACCTCGTCGCTTTTTGCTCTTAAGGCCTTCTGGGAGGGATTCGACGCCAGCGGCGAGACGCTGCGCTGCGTCATCATTCCCAAGCTGCCGTTCTCGAGTCCCACGGACCCGCTCTCGTGCGAGCGCAACCTGCGCGAAGACCGCGCTTGGGCGCGCTATTCGCTGCCCGAGGCGGTGCTCGAGGTCAAGCAGGCGGCCGGCCGCCTTATCCGCTCGTCGACCGATTGCGGCGTGCTGATTCTGGCCGACCCGCGCCTGGTGACGAAGGGCTACGGAAAGAAGTTCTTAACGTCGCTGCCCACGAGCTCCTACCAGCGCATCGAATCGGCGCAGATCGGGCACTATCTGCAACTGTGGCGTGCACGCCACGAGCGGCGGCGCTAAAGCGGACAGACGAGGGTTTTTGCCATATCGCACAGACGCTTTGACAGGGCGGGGTCATCCAAGATGCGGATGGCTCCGCCCGCTGCGATTATCTGGCTCAGTAGCCAACGCTCGGAGCCGTAATGCACGGTTACCGTTGCCATGTCTGCCCCGCTGCGCTCGATTAGGGTGATGCCGGCCCAGTCCAGATGCTCCGCCATATCGAATGGCATCAAGAGCTTTGCGCTACGATGCGTCCGGGCAAGGGAATCGTGGAGGGATGCGACGTCCGGTGCGTGAGGCACGACGGAGTCTTCCGTCAAGGCGAGTCCCTCGATTTTATCCATGCGATAGGTGCGCTGCTCATCGACCGCGATGTCCCAGGCAATTAGGTATGTTTGGTCGCCGTTTGCCGTAATGAGCAAGGGGTCGATCAGACGCTCGCGTGGCCGTGCATCGTCCATCGAGCGATACGAGATGCGGCAGCGAACGCCGTCCTGAATGGCGCAGCTCAGCTGCTGCCAGTGCGACCCGTGGTTGACGGTGTCAAAGACGCGCTGGTTATAGCCGAGCTCTTCGGGTAGAAGGGCATGTCGAATCCGAGCTGCCGTCTGCGGCTCGATCCCCAACGATTCAAGTTCATGGTTGAGCACAGCGCCCTCGGCGGCACTCAGGCGCAGCGGTAGCACACGCCCGGCGTCACCGGTGAGGACCACACGCTCGCCGCGGCATTCGCAGATGATGCGCGCGCCCGATTCTCGGTCCGCGAGCGTCGAGACGATCTCGAGAATCTCGTCGAGCGACACCCCCGTGATGCCAAAGCGACTGCAAATCTCGGTTCGTGTCATGCCGCTCTCGCCGGCGGCGTAGAGGGCCTCCATGATGTCGATGGCGCGCGAGAGTCTCTGCTCGCTGGTGAGTTTACGCACGGGCATACTCGTGCACCGTCCTTTCGATGAGGTGGTTCCACGCCTGCTTGAGCGATTTGGGGGCCATGGGCCTCATGCCGTCCATGGCGTGGGCCATGCAAAATGAGGCAGCGGCTTCAAGGTCGCGCACGTCAACGGTCCAGGTCCATCCTGCATCGGTGTGTGCGAGCTCACCTCGCCCACGCGTGAGGCCGTTGATCATATCGATCTGCGTCTGAGGGGCGAACGAGAACGTAGCTGCAACGGGCGGTCGGTCGGCAAAATCGAATTCAAAGAACAGATAGTCGTTGAGATTGAAGTCCGCGGGGATGACGTAGGCCTTCGAAGGACGCCAAGCGCGAACGATACGGTCGCAGCGGAATGTCCTGATGTCGCCGGTGACGTTGTCGAGGCCGCAGAAGTACGCCACGCCCTCGCGCTCGAACATGCCGTAGACGCAGACGGTACGTTCTTTCTGCTCACCGCGTCCGTTCTGATATAAAAATCGCAGCGCGCATCGCTCGGCAAAGGCGCTCCATACCGCATCGACGGTGGGAG
This sequence comes from uncultured Collinsella sp., assembly GCA_902493835.1. Lineage (GTDB taxonomy): Bacteria > Actinomycetota > Coriobacteriia > Coriobacteriales > Coriobacteriaceae > Collinsella. Next base: position 23,206 of record CABURG010000005.1, read on the forward strand.
AGCGGCGGATTGGTGCTTCGTCCACCGTCGTCCTACCGGTGAGATAGGCAATCTTGGAGCGAATATCGGCAAGCGGTGCGGCAAAAGTGGATGAGCCGGCCGCTAGTGTCTGGTCGATGGCGTTGAGCAGGATATCGGCGTCGTCTGCGGTGATGAGGCCGCCTGCTGCAAAGGTGTGCTCGCGGTCGATTGTCCACGAGCTTTCCTCGGTCTCCTGCGCACCGGCGGGGCGAACCTCCTTGATTAAGATGCCACGCTCGAGCAGTTTGTCACGATCGCGCCGAAACTTGCGCTTATCCGAGTCGATGTTGCCGGAGCCATATCCCAGGTCGGAATCCAAGACGATCTGCTCGGTCGTCAGCGGTTCGGGGGAGCTGTTGAGCACAAAGAAAAGATTGAGGATGCGCTGAGCCGTTTTATCGAAACTGGGCTCCGAATTCCCCTTTTTAATTGTCGCGGTCGTGTCGCTTGCCGTCATAGAGTCCTCGCATGAGAAGGTGGTTTGCTGCCATGATTTTAGTCCGATATGGAGATTAGGCTATATCCTTGTCCGCTCGGGGCGTTAAGATGGCCCGAATTCGGTCGTTTGCGCTCGCTCGGGGTATACTTTCGACTATATACGGTTCTAATGTGCATGCATTGGGCCTATTTGTCGGATTATGGATGTGGAGCGCACATGGCGAACACCCAGAACTATATTAACCACCTGCTGCAGAACACCGGCATTACGCCGGCATGCAGCGAAGAAGAGCGCTTGGCGGCCGAGGATATCGCTCAGATCTTCCGCAACCACGGCTTTGATCCCGAGGTTCAGGAGTTCAATGCCCCGGCGCCCAGTAGGTTGGCATTTGCCGTTACCGGTATTCTTGCGTTTGCCGGTGCCCTGCTGATGGGAATCGGTGGCGGTATCGGCTTGGTCGGCACCTTGCTGGCCATTGTCGGCGCCGTTCTTTACGTGCTCGAACGCACAGGGCACCCCGTGGTTTCGCGCCTGGGCAAGACGGGCGTGAGCCAAAATGTCATCGCCTACCACAAGGCCTCGGGCCCGCTCGCGTCTCCGCGCAACCGCCCGGTGGTCGTTGTCGCACACTACGACTCTCCCCGTGCTGAGCTGCTCGCCCGCGAGCCCTATGCTTCGTATCGTGCGCTCATCGCCAAGCTGTTGCCCGTTGCCACGGTTGCCCCCGCTGCCGTTGCCATCCTGCGTATCCTGCCGCTCCCCGGCGCGCTCAAGGTTCTGCTGTGGATTGTCGCGATCCTCGCTTCCCTCGTTGCACTTGCCAACGCGGCAAACATCATCTCTAACCGCCACGTTCTTCCCTATACGTCCGGCGCGGTGTGCAACAAGTCTTCTGTCGCCGCTATGCTCGGCGTTATGGACAACGTTGCTCCCTTCCAGGGCGAAAACGAGTTTCCCGACGATGTTCCGTTCGACACCTATTTTGGGGAGCAGAAGCGTCGTGCCGAGGAAATGGCGCGCGCAGCGGCGGAATATGCCGCGGCCCAGCAGCAAAACGACTACGGCAACACCATCGAGTATGAAGAGCCTACCTACGCCGAGGACGAATTCGGTCAGCCGATTGCTCCCGACGCTCAGACCGAGCCCGAACAGGGTGAGGCTTTCGACGAGCAGATCGAGGGCTTTGAGGGTGCGTCTGCCGACGAGACGCTGATTGGCGCCATCGTGCCCGAGGATCAGAATCAGGCTGTCCAGGCCGAAGAGTTCAATGACGAGGTTCCCGCTGCCGAGCCGGCGGAGGAGTCTGCCGAGCCCGAGCCCGAGCCCGAGCTCTATCGCAATGCCGCCGGCAACATCCGCTTTGGTTCGGATGCCATCCGTGCGCTTGGAATGCTTCCCGAGTCCTGCACGCTCGATTACGAGGAGGGCGAGGAGCCGACGTTTGAGCCCGAGCCTGCGCCCGTTGTCGCTGCGGATGATGAGTCTGCCGCGGTTACCGCTGCCGTTGCCGATCCCGAGGCGGTGTCCGCGATCGATCCCGCGGCAGGACTGGACATTTTGGCTCCCGCCGCGCCGGCGCAAGACGTTGCGGACGAGTCTGACGACGATTACGTTGAACAGCCGAGGCGCGTGTCTTACGAGAGCGATACTGATTTCTCGGCCGAGATTCCCGCGGCAACGCCCCATGCCGATATTGCATCCGCGTTCTCGTCGATTGGCGCCAGCGCTTCCAACTTCTTTAAGGGTGCGCTTGCAAAGGGCAAGAAATTTGTCGACGATTTCGAGGAGAAGCGCGCTGCCGCACGCGAGGCTGCCGAGCAAGAGGCTATCGCTCAGCAGCAGGCAGCCGAGGCGGCACGTGAGCTCGCGGCGCAAGAGTTCGAGCAGAACGAGGCTATGCAGTCCGTGCCCGTTGACGCCGCCGAAGCTACAACGTCCTTTGAGTCCCAGCAATCGACGTCCGCGAATGTTGTTGAGGCGACGACGTCTTTCGAGGCTCAGCAGCACGTCGATAGCACCATGTCGTTTGATGCCGCGAAGTTCGATTCCACGATAACGTTTGAAAAGCAAGGCACCGCGATTGCCGAGCCCCTTCCTGTTTCCGATGAACAGGGCGACGCGGTGGACGATGACGAGCCTATTGATGCTGCCGAAATCCAAGATGCCACCGAGGACGAGCCCGTCGAGGCCAACTCTGACGAAGAGCAATACGCGGCAGCCGAGCAAGATGATTCGACCGAGGCCGAGCAGGAGGAAGTGCCTGCGGTTTCCGAGACTCCCGAGACAGATGAGTCGAGGCCTTACTCCACGCAGATTTTCACCATGCCGACCCCGAGTGGTTCCGGTGCCACGGTTGCCAATGTTGCTCCCGCCCAGGACGAAACGGTCGATTCCCTTATGGCCCAGATTTCCTCCCAGGCATCGCCGCGTCCGCAGATGAATGTTCCCGATCCGGCGTCGGCACCGTCGCCTGCACCTTCCTCGTCTCCGCTGGCTTCGGTCCCCGATCCGTCGCTGCCGTCTATGAAGCAGGCAAACGTTGCGTCTCGCACGTCGCTGTTCGACCTTCCCGATCCCTCTGCCCAGGTCAACGACCCCTTTGCTACCGCCCAAGGTCCCGAACCCACATCGGCACCCGTTGTGCCTCCCATGCCCGTTGCGTCGGGCGCTCAGCCGATCGAGACCATTTCGGCTCCCGCCCCGGCGGCACCCAAGTCTCGCAAGCGCGGCCTGGGTGGCCTGTTCGGTCGTAAAAAGAAAAACGAGCAGGACAGCATGAGTGACTGGCTGGGCGTCGAAGACGATTACGATGCCAAGAAATCCGGTCGCGGTATCGGTTCGTGGGATAACTTCGAGGACGATAACGATGGCTGGAAGGGCGGCGCTACGTCTTCCGATGGCGCTTCTTCCGAAGATATGCTCTCGGCTGTCGCCTCTATGGGCGATGATGAGCTGCTCGGTCACGATATCTGGTTTGTGGCAACGGGCGCCTCGGATTGTGATGGCGCCGGCATGAAGGCCTTCTTGGCTTCGCATCGCGATAAGCTCCGCGGCGTATTCTTCATCAATCTTGAATCCGTCGGCGCCGGTAGGCTTTCGGTGGTGACGGTTGAGGGCGAACAGCAGCTGCTCAAGGGCGATCGCCGCATCATGAACCTGGTCAGCAAGGTGTGCAAGTCGTTCCATGTCGATTGTGGCGCGCTCGAGATGCCCTATGCCAAGACCGATGCCTATGCCGCGCTCGAGGCGAGCCGCCGAGCCCTCACCATCGCCGGCGTGGACGGCACGCGTCTGGCTTGCGCTCGCACCGAGGACGACCTGCCCCACAATGTCAACCCGACGAACATTGCCACGGTATCCGAGGTCGTTACCGAGGTTATCCGCCGTTCGTAGACGGAGCTCTAAGGAGTCAACGTGTTTTCGTATATTAAGCGCCATTGGCCTGTCTACGTGATTTTGACCTTGATTGCCATTGCGTTAGGATTTGGGGCCGCCTACATCGTGGGTGCAAAGGGCTCGACCCCCGCCTCCGCAATCAGCGAAGAGGTGGAGCAAGAACAGAGTACGGGTGCCGATGGGATTCCTGAGTCCGAGCAGGCAATCGTTGATGGTGGATCTTCGTCTGCAGAGTAGATACGGCGATTTACATGATTGAAAGCGGGCGAGCCAGGGGACTGGCTC
>CABURG010000006.1 GCA_902493835.1 uncultured Collinsella sp.
TAATCATGAACTCGCTAGCTGGCTACGATAACCAAAACGGCTGGGAGCGTTATCGAGCAACGTTGCCCTTCTCGCGCAAAGACATTATTTGCGCACGCTACCTGTGCATCGTTGTCTTCTCGGTCGTCATGGCATGCGCGGCTACGCTTCTGAACATCCTCGCCCTTCCGCTCTTCGACCCCATGGGCATCCCTTCGACATGCCAGACGATCTTTGAAATCGCAACCGCCTCGGCGGCATCGATGCTCATCTCCCTCATGATGGTATTCTTGACACAGCCGCTGTTCTTCCGATTTGGACACATGGAGGCGCTGCGCCTATCCCTTGGCCTGTTTGCCCTGTTTGGCTGCGGCACCATGGCAATGCTGAGTTCCTCCAACCCCATCAGCAACTGGCTCATGTCGATTGCCGGAGCGAATCCCGATCCTGCCGTTCTGGGCTGTCTGTGCGCAGGAATTGCCGTGCTGGCCCTCGCGCTATGCGCAATCAGCTGCACCGTCAGCACCAAGGTCTACCGGGCACGCAACCTATAGGCAAGCGCGGTATCATTGGACATGCGCCATAGATCTGGCGTGGTCTTTTTTGAGGAGGCGCTCAACCCGTGTCGTGGGTCGTCGCAGCATTTGCGTCAGCATTCTTTGCTGGCATCACATCCATCTTGGCCAAATGCGGCATCAAGCAGACCGACTCCGATGTCGCGACGGCCATTCGCACCTGCGTGGTGCTCGTTTTCGCCTGGGCAATGGCGGGCATTTCTGGATCCATTGGAACCATTGGCAGCATCGAACCCAGATCCTGGCTCTTTCTCGTCCTCTCGGGACTCGCTACCGGCGCTTCGTGGATCTGTTACTTTAAGGCGTTGAGCATCGGAGACGTCAATAAGGTCGTACCGGTCGACAAGATGAGCACCGTGCTCGCCGCGCTGATCGCCATCGTGCTTTTTGGCGAGACGAGCAACCTTGCGGTTAAGCTCGTGGGAACCGCCGTCATTACCCTCGGCACGTTTTTAATGACCGAGAAGCAGCAATCCGCCGGACCCGAGCAGCAGCAAGACCGGACCTGGCTCGCTTACGCCCTCGGCGCCGCCATGTTCGCAGCACTCACCTCCGTCCTCGCTAAGATCGGCATCGAAGGCGTCGAGTCAAACCTGGCCACGGCAATCCGCACCTGCGTGGTACTGGTTATGGCATGGGCAATCGTGGCAGCTAAAGGCAAGATGGGCCAAGCCGTGCACGTAGACCGCTACGAGCTCGTATTTCTCGCGGCATCGGGCATCGCGACCGGAGCATCGTGGCTGCTCTATTACTATGCCATCGCCGCAGGCCAGGTGAGCGTCGTGGTGCAGATCGACAAACTATCGATTGTCGTATCGGTACTATTTGCGCGCTTGGCATTCAACGAAAAGGTCTCGCGGCGCAGCGCCATCGGTCTCGCCCTCATCGTACTGGGCACTGCGGCGCTCGCGGTTTGGAAGTAGCGCGGCCAGCAGCCGCTACATCCTCACACCTGGCTTGGGATGCCTGTACTGACCGTGGGATGCCGTGCGCTTACCGTGCGAGATGGCAAATTTGGGACAACGGTGCAGGCAACGAAGGCAGGCTGCGCACTCCGGCTTTGTCCAGACGGGAAGGCCGTCGCGCATCTCAATCGCCGCCATGGGGCAGCGCTTGGCACACAGGCCGCAGCCGATGCAGCGATCGGCATCGACGGCAAACTTGCTCGTCTGTTGCATGTGCAGCAGCCCAATTGCGTGATACGCGCACGATGCAAACAGAGGCACGCGATGGCGCATCATGTTGCCCGTGCGGCGTGCCCGCACCGCCTCGATCACGGCATCAATCTGCGCCTCGGCAGCTCTATTGATACCCTCAACCTTTTGAGGGTCAGACAGGTCGAAAACAGGCGTCCAGGTATCGGGCATCTTGACGCTCATCGCCGCATCTAACTCGAGCCCACGCTCGTGCAGCAGGTCGCGGGCAAACTTGGCAGATTGGCCGGTCGTCGAACCGTACGTCGAAACATAGAACGTATAGGGGCGCTCGCCGCCCTTTGCACCGGCAGCAATCGACAGGTCGGCAATCTTCAAAAACTCGATCATCGGTGTCGGCAGACCCCAGGCATACACCGGAGCAACAAATCCCAGCTGGCAGGGGCCTTCCGTCGCAACAAGGCGAAGGGCTTCGACATCAAAACGCTCAATCGACACAACCTTGTCGTCTGTCGCCGCCGCAATGCGACGCGCCACATGTTCGCTGTTCCCCGTCGCGCTAAAGTACAGGATCATCTCGTACCCCTCTGGAGTTGACTCGCGATTAACCGCGCTATTTGCGCAGCGGCTTGGGCAGTGGGATACCGGCGGCGATGACGGCCGCGATGATCATGCAGACGATACCCTTGAGTGGGAAGCACATGAGCAGCAGGCCCACGACCATGACGGGCTGACGCATAACGGTGCCCATCGTCGAGGCCGTGCAAACGGCGACGCAAAAGACCGGATCGGCGCCGGTGAGGATAGCAAGGCCATAGCCCAGGCTTACGCCCGAGAAGATAACCGGGAAGAAGTGGCCGCCGCGCCAACCAAGGTTGATGAGGGCGGGCGTCAGCATGGCCTTAACGAGACCGGTCGCGATAAGCACGCCGGCGGGGATGGTCAGGTAGGTTTCCATGAGCACACCGGCCTGGGTCTCGCCGGCAAACATGGTGTAGGGCAGGACCGTGCCACAGATGGCGAGCGCCAGACCGGCTAGCATGGCCTTGACGACAGGACGTTCCCCTATTGCATGGGCAAATGCTTCGCTCGCGTGCTCAGAGACAAAGTACAGCCAGCCGCAGACCGCGCCGATCAGCGCAAGAGGAATGAGCCAAGCAAGCTCCAGGTTGCCCACCTCGGCGGCCTCAAACCTCGGCATGCCCATGCCGCCGCCCACAAGCTGGCCAAGCAGCAGGTAGGTACCCAGACCGCCGGCAATCGCAATGCCGTAGACCACGGCCTTTTGCGCCTTGGGGAGCTTGATGGTGATCTCGTCGGATGCGGGGTCCCCAGTATCATTGGCACCCTGGCCGTCGGCGCTACCGGCGAGCGGAGCCACAAAGCCAAAGACGGGTGCGGTAAAGAGCGCCGTCAGGGCAGCCTGGGTGCCCAGCAGTGTGAGTTCCCTAAACTCGGCTCCAAAGCGACGCATGCGATCGCCGACCCAGCTGCACAGTCCCGCAATGACGCCGGTCAGTCCAGCTTCCGGTCCAATGCTGCCGCCAAACAGCAGCGGCAACAGCGCGGCAAGCGACAGCTTGCCCAGATTTTCGTAGGGGTAGCACCCATCCTGTTTGACATTGGTCATGACCTGGTTAAGGTCATCGGTCTTGGTGCCCGTCATCTTTTCGTACAGGCCAATCAGCAGACCGCCCAGCATGCAGACGAAAAACGGGTACGGCAAAAAGCCAAACGGGCCGTTCGCGAGCTCGGGCGAAGCGACGCCCAGCGCGTGCGGAATCTCGGTCCATAGATAGTCGATACCGTGCTCCATCGCAAAAAAGAACAGCCAGACCGCGGCACCTGCGAACGCACCGGTCACGGCAACGCTAACTAAAAACAGCGCGCGGTTTGTGGGTTTGGCAAGGTTATCCATCGGGTCCTCCCGCGGTCAAAGTCGACATAGATACGTTTTATTGTAGAGCGAGCGTTGCCCGAACGAGCCAACCATCCACGCCGCGAACGGCACCATTGGGAGCCATAGTGGGGCAGGCTCAAGACTTATCCGTTGATAATCGAAGCAATCTCGCGCAAATCGTCGGCAAAGTAGATGCCCTGCTGGCGCCGTGGGCTCGATAGCCCTTTATCAATCATGTGCCCGAGCAGTGCCTTGAGGTCGTTGTAGTAACCGTCCAGGTTATACAGGATGCACGGAGCACTCAGGTGCCCCAACGACACCGCGGACATAACCTCGGCAATCTCCTCGAGCGTGCCCGTCCCACCGGGAAAGGCGATGAACGCATCGCCGAGCTCAATCATCTTGGCCTTGCGCTCCGCCATACCACTCGTCACGATGAGGTCGTCGATACCGTCATGTTGAAACTCGGCCTCGATAAAAAAGCTCGGCTCCACGCCCGTCACATGTCCACCTGCCTCGAGCACGCTATCGGCGAGCGCACCCATCAGGCCCGACTTGGACCCGCCGTATACCAGCGCGTGGCCGTTGGTGCCAATCCAGTTGCCCAGCTCCTGTACCGCAGGTAGAAACGCCGGGTCATTACCGACGCTGGCACCCAGATACACGGTGATATTCATTTCAGTCCCCCTCATTGTGACGCGCGGCGCCCGTTCTAGCGTTGGCGGCGGCGATATTCGCGCACGCGGCGCGACAGGTCGGCAAGCTCATCGCGGTCGAGCTCTTCCAAATGCTCAAGATCGTCCATAAAGCGCGCCATGGTGTCCTTTTGGCGCAGCTTGATGAGCGTATTGCAGTAGTTCACCGCCACGCCCGTAAGCATGGCGATATAGAAGATACTGATGACGCTTAGGATAACGGTAACGCCGCGGGCAACCGGCGTTTCGGCGGGGATATCGCCAAAGCCAATCGTCGAGACCGTCTCAAAGCTAAACCAAAGTCCATCGCCAAACGTAAGGGTCGCGGGCTCGGACAGCCAGACGGCCGTCGAGCACAGCAGATAGAAGATAAGAAACAGGCCCGTGATGCGCGCAAAGCCAGCCTGTCGCAACACATCGGCAAGCGTCCTCAACTTATTCATCGCGACCCCTTTTCCCAGACGCCCAATCACGTTTGCTCGGTATTGTCCCACGCCTCCCCCGCAAACGAAACTAGTCATTGGGGACGTTCTTAAATGACTAGTCAAACAAGAACGTCCCCAATGACTAGTCGTTTAAGAACGTCCCCAATGACTGCCGGGCGGGAGCGTTTAGCGGTACAGCTGCCGACTAGGCAGGTTGAGCTGGTATCCTTGTGCGGTAATGTCTCGATTCGTTAGGATTGCATGTGAGAGCTGCCACTGTCCTTCGTTCAGTTATATATCGCGCTCTGGCCATTGTGCTTGCCGCGCTTGCCGTACTAAGTTCTATCGCGCCTGTCCAGGCTTTTGCCGATGACTCTAGTCAGCAAGTCAAAACGGTCCGCGTTGGTTGGCTCGTCAACAGCGAAGGCTTCCAGAACGGCACCCCCGGGGAGCGTCTCTCGGGATGGGGCTACGAGTACCTCCAGACCCTGTCGTACTACACGCCCGGCTGGCGGTACGAATACGTCTCCGGCACCTTCACCGAGCTTATGGACATGCTCGAGGCAGGCGAGATCGACCTCATGCCCAACATCTCCTACTCCGAGGAACGCGCCCAAAAGCTGCTCTTTTCCTCGAACCCCGAGGGCACCGAGCGCTACTACATCTACGCCAAGCCCGATCGCGACGATCTGGCCAAGGGCGACCCCCAAGCGCTCCAAGGCCTTACCATCGGCTACAACCCCGACGTTATGCAAACCTTCGTTGGCCAGCAGTGGCTCGCCAACGAAGGCATTACCTGCACCTATAAAGAAATCGACACTGGCGGCGCCCTCTTTGGCGCGCTCACAAACGGCGAGGTCGACGCCATCATCATGAACGACACGCTCTCGTCGCCCGAGGCGTCGCCCATGTTCTACGTTGGTTCGAGCGACTACTACTTTGCCGTCCCCAAAAGCCGCCCCGACCTAATGGACGACATCAATGCCGCCATGTCGGCAATCGCCCGCGTCAACCCACGCTATATCGACGAAGTCAAATCTAACTACTCGGCCCAAAACAGCGGTTCATCATCGCTCAACAGCCCCGAACGTTCCTGGCTCAAAGCAAATGACAACACCATCACGCTCGGCTACATTACGGGCAAACTCCCCTACTGCAACGAAGACGAAGACGGCGAAATGGAAGGCTCGCTCGCATCGCTTGCGACGACGTTGCACGATAAATTTGGCATTACGGTCAAAACCGTCGCCTTTGATAACTACAAGATGATGTCAAAGGCCCTGTCAAAGGGAAGCATCGACGTTGCGCTGCCGGTATACCGAGATTACTGGTTTGCCGAGCAATCAGGCGTTGTGCAGTCGATATCGTTGGGGACCACATCCCTCACCGCCATCCACACCGGAAGCAACCTGAACAAAGACCTTCAGAACATCGCCTGTACCAAATCATCGTTTGTCAACAAAAATGCACTTGAAAGTCTGTTCCCCACAGCGACCGTGACCGAATACCGATCCGACGATGAAGCGTTCGACGCCCTCAGGAAGGGAACGGTGCACTGCATCCTCGCCCCCAGTTCACGCGTAAAAACCATCGGTGACCGTTATGATCTCGAGGACTGCGAGACGGCCGAGCTCCCTGACACCTGTGAGCTCTCGTGCTGGATTTCGCGCGGAAGGCCCGAGCTGCTGGGAATCATCAACAAGGGCATCATCAATGCCGGAGAATCGCTCTCCGCAAGCAATTACTCATCCACGTCGTACACGGCCCAGGAATCCAACACGCTTCAATTCCTTTACCGCAACCGCACCGCCATTGCAGCTACCCTCATCGGTATGTTGTCGGTCGGCATCGTCCTGCTCATCTGGGCGCTCGTGCGCGCTCGAACCGAGCGCAAAAAAGCCGATGCTGCCAACGCCGCTAAGACGGCATTCCTCACGCGCATGAGCCACGACATCCATACGCCGCTCAACGGTATCCTGGGCCTTATCGAGATCGAGGAATTGAAGGAAGGCGATATGCAAGTCGCCCGCGAGAGCCGTGCCAAGGCGCGCGTTGCCGCCAATCACCTGCTCTCGCTGATCAACGACATCCTCGAGATGGGCAAAATCGAAGACCGCAAGCTAACACTGGAGCATGCGCCTTTTAACCTCAAAGAGCTCTGTGACGATACGCTGGTGCTGTGCAAGCTCCGCGCGTCCAGTAACGGCATCACAATGCAGGACAATAGTCTGCCGTACGCCACGGGGCCATACATGATCGGCAGCCCCACCCATATCCGACAGATCATGATCAACCTGTTAGACAACAGCATTAAGTACAACAAGCACGGCGGCTCCGTCACCTTTAGTTCAAAGACCAAGCCACTCGATAACGGGCGCGCGCTCTTTTGCTTTAGCGTTTCGGATACCGGCATTGGCATGGCTCCCGAGTTTTTAAAGCATATCTATGAGCCGTTTGCCCAAGAAGGTGACGATGCGCGCAGCAAGTTCCAAGGAACCGGCATGGGCATGCCAATCGTCAAGTCGCTTATTGAACTGATGGGTGGCACCATCGAAGTCACCAGCGAACTCTATGTGGGCACCACGTTCTACGTGGAAATTCCGCTCGATATCGACAAGAACCCCCAGACGCGGGCGAATACGGTCGAGAGGGCGCTCGACTGCTCGCTCGCCGACATGAACGTGCTGCTCGCCGAAGACAACGAATTGAATGCCGAGATTGCCCAGACGCTGCTAGAATCCGAGGGCGTCGTGGTCACCCGCGCCGCCAACGGCAACGAAGTCGTCGATTTGTACCTGTCGCATCCCGCCGGCAGCTTCGATGCGATCCTGATGGACATTATGATGCCGGACATGGACGGCTACGAGGCAACCCGCGCGATTCGTCTGAGCGAGAAAGTCGATGCAGCCGATATCCCCATCATCGCGCTCACCGCCAATGCCTTTGCCGAGGACGCCAAGGCGGCACACGACGCCGGCATGAACGCCCATCTGTCCAAACCGCTCGACTTTAACAAGCTCAAAAACATACTCGCCCGCATCAAGAAAAACGGGTCCGTTTCGCTATAGTTTGTGCTCAACTACCACGCATGACCAGAAAGGAATCCAACGATGTTTAGGCCCTTACGTCGAAAGAAACGCGCCATCACTGACGAGGAAGCGCGCGAACTGCTCGCTGCCTGCAAGCGCGGTGTCTTTGCCGTCAACGGCGACGATGGCTACCCGTACGCCATTCCCGTCAACTACTTCTTTGACACCGAGCACGACAAGATTTATTTCCATGGCGCCAAGGCTGGCCACAAGGTCGACGCACTCAAGCGCGATGACAAGGTCTGCTTTACCGTTTACGGCAACGAGTGGTACAAGGGCGGTGACTGGGCTCCCTACGTTATGAGCACCGTGGTCTTTGGCCGCTGTCGCTTGGCGAATGACACTCCCGCGTTTATCGAGGATAAAGTCCGCCAGCTCGCGCTTAAGTACTACCCTTCTGCCGAGGAAGTCGAAGAGGAAATCGCCAAAGACATTAAGGGCGTCCAGCTCTACGAGATTACGATTGAGCATCTTTGCGGCAAGCAGATTCAAGAAAAGTAAGCCTCAAAAGCAAAACTCATCAATAACAATATGGCCCGGTTCCAACCCACCTTGGAACCGGGCCATATGCTTATGAAGCGTCGGCGGCGATGTGCGCCAGCGCCTCGACGAGCTCTTGCGAGCTCACAGGCTTGCTCAGGTGCGCGTTCATGCCCGCCTCGCGCGAAAGCCTGCGGTCGTCGGCAAAGGCGTTGGCACTCACGGCGATAATCGGCGTGGTCACGGCATCCTCGCGATCGAGCGCTCGAATCTGGCGCGTGGCCTCAAGGCCATCGATGCCGGGCATCATGATGTCCATCAACACCACGTCGTACTCGTACGGCGCGCTCGCGACAAACATCTCGACGGCAGACTCACCATCCTTAGCATGCGTCACGACGGCACCGGCACGGCTGAGCGTAAACTGCGCGATCTCGGCATTCAGATCGTTATCCTCTACGAGCAAAACGCGCAAGCCCTGGAGCACATCGCCATCGCCCGCATCCACGCGAACTGCCTGAGGAATCTCGGAGCGGTCGCACTTCTCGAACGGCAGGCGGATGGTAAATGTCGTCCCCTGCCCCAAGACGCTCGTAAAGCTCATGGTTCCGCCCATAAGCTCGACCAACTGTTTTGCGATAGGCGCACCCAGGCCAGTTCCCGATGAAGCGCCTTCCACCTGTTGCTCCTCACGGCAAAACGGCTCGTAGAGGCGCTGTTGGAACTCCTCGCTCATGCCAATACCGTTGTCGGCGATCGTGTATTCATAGACGGGGACACCATCCGCTGGCTCCACCTCGCGGCACACCAGGCGAACATAGCCGCCCTGGCGGTTGTACTTGACGGCATTGCCGGCAATATTGAGCAACAAGCGCTTGAGGTGCGTCACGCTCACCCGAGCATAGGGATGATCAAGCATCTGCTGGTCGCAGATAATTGTCACCAGACGCTCCTCGGCCTGGCGCTCCAGAATATCGCGCACCTCGTGGTTGAGGGTCACCAAGTTTACGGGAACAAGCTCCAGATCGATCTGCCCGCTCTCCAGACGACTCATATCCAGGGCCTCGTTGGCAAGGTCGAGCAGCAGTCCCGATGCCGTCCAGATCTTTGAGCGGCACTCGGTCTGCTTTTGCAGATCGTCCGCATTGGCATCGCCAACCTCAACCATACCGCGAATGCCGTTGATGGGCGTGCGCAGATCGTGGCTCATGCGACGCAAAAATTCCGTCTTTGCCGAGTTGGCAGACGAGGCCTCACGCGCTGCCTTTGCCAGCCTGTCGCCATAGTCGCGCTCCTGCTGCAGCAAATCCGTCAAACGTCGACGATCAGCGCGGCGGCGCGCCATCACAACAACGGCTATAACACCGCTGTAGAGCACCAGCACGCCGGCAGCAACAGCCGCGACGACCTCAAAGTAGCGCCGCGCCGAGGCATAGGTATACACGTAGAATCCGCGCGCTTTTCCAAATGTGCCCAAATACCACTCGCCATTGGCGTTAACCAATCTGACCTTACCAGCCGGGCATCGATCCTTTATACCGTCGACAATGAAGACATCCGTCGCAGGCAGATTGAACACGCCCAATATGGTGGGTTCAACGGCATTGGTCGCAACGACCTTGCCGTCGCTTTCGATCACGATATTGCCGCTGTCGATGGTCTCATAACCACCGAGCAGGCTCTGCAGTTTGAGCGTATTGCTCGCGACCGCCTTGGCGCTCTGGTGCCTCACTGCGACAACGATGCCCTCGCCATCCTGCCGAGTCACGCAGCCAATGTCTGCGACCGAATCATCCGCAAGCGTGATACGGGCGGTATAAGACTTAAGCGGATGGGCTGCCACCTCCAGCACGGGCGCTTCCTTGAGATACGTAGCAAGCGACTCGTAGCCCACGCCATCCGTCGAGCACTCGGACACCAAATTGCCCGATGCGTCCGTCACGATCAGTGCACTCACGTTGAACTGGTCAGCATATTGCTCCAGCGTGGCGTTATCCACCGAGCCGTCGCGCTCCATATCGCGCGCTGCCTCTCCGGCAATCTCCATAACGCGAATCAGGTTTTTGGTCGTATAGGCACTGTTGAACGCATCGTAGGAAAGACTCTGCGTCGCCACGTAATCGACAACGTCGGCAAAGCGCTGCTCGGCTTGGGCCGTCGTGTAACCGTAGCTCATCATGCCGGCAACAACCGAGAACGCTATCCCCAGCAGAGCGACAAGGAGCCATGCCCCTGCCGAACGATTGCCCCGCTCCTGAGCGGCGTGGTCGGGCGCATCGATCATGACAGCCCCTCCATATTCAAAAATGGCGAAGGGTCATCAAAGTACTTTGACACCAGACGTTCCATGGTGCCGTCGGCTAGCAATTCCTGGTAGACATGGGTGAGCTTAACGTCGATGCCGCGCGTATCGTTGATATCGAAAGCAGTGCCCAAACCAGCCACTAGCAGCGGCTCATCCAGAATGCGATACGTCACACCATAGTCCTTTTCGTAGGTGAGCAGCGAGGACTCATGCGCGGCGATGGCGTCGACCAGGCCCTCGACGAGCGCCGGGTTCAGGCATGAGCGGTCCGAAAAGCTGTAGAGCTCCTTGATCTGCGGAACGTTTTCATTTGTACGATTGAGCAAAATGTCCTCGGGCTTGGTAGTGGACTGGACCGCCACAACCTTGTCCTCAAGATCGGCAAGCGTGTAGATATCGCTCTGGGGATCGACCGCGACTACCTGGCGGCTCGCAAGGTACGGGCCGGCCCAACGATACTCGTTCTCGCGACCCGTCATGCTAAAGCTGCCCATGACGCAATCGAGCTCGCCGCTCGCCAGTAGCTCGTTCTTCTTTTCCCAATCGATCAGCTGGTATTTTGGCTTGTAACCAATGCGGGCCAAAGCCTCGGTCAATATCTCGACATCCAGGCCAACGATATCGCCGTACTCGTCGGTATACACAAACGGTGGATAAAGGTCGCTGCCGACGTTGAGCGTCGTAAGGTCGTCGTCTTTGACTTGCGAGGCGTCCAGACCTTCTAATGCAGACGTCGAGGCTCCGTCATTCGACCCGGAACAGCCAGCTATCGCTACGACAAAGGCGCTCGCCACTGCAAGCACAAAAAACAACGAAATGGCAACCGAGCGACAGGGTCTTTTCATCGAGCTCCAGACGATCCTGTTTACAGACTGAAATGGTAAAAAATAATAGCAAACAAAACCACACGAGCGCCCAATGGTTACAGATGCCTTACCACACGGGGCCTTCCAGCCGACTTGGCAGAAGACCCCGCATGCAGTGCTCACTTACCGTGCATTAAAAACGTAGCGGTCCAGGCGGTCGCACGCTTCCCTCACGCGCGAAAGCGGCAGCGCCAGATTCACGCGAATGTGGCAGGGCCCGTGGAACGGGCGGCCGTCCTGATACCCCACGCCCACGCGCGCCCCCTCGTCGAGCAACCACTGAATATCGCGGCCATGCTCGCGGCACCACTCGGTGCAGTCCAGAAACACCATGTACGTGCCCTGCGGACGCGAAAACGCGACGCCCTTCCAGTGTTTTTCTGCATATGTGCAGAAGTACTCGATGTTGCCGGCAAGCACCTGGTTGAGCTCGTCCACCCACTCGTAGCCCTGCGGCTGATAGGCACCAATAAGCGCATGCATGGAGAGGACATTCATCTCGTTGTAGTGAGTCTTGTCGGACACGGCGCATATGCGGTCGCGCAGCGTCTCGTTGTAGACAATGTGGTAGCTGCCGACCAGGCCCGCCAGGTTGAACGTCTTGCTGGGCGCGTAGAGGGCAACCGTACGCATGCGGGCATCCTCGCTCACCGACTGCGTCGGGATATGCTTGTGCCCCGGCAAGATGATATCGGACCAAATCTCGTCCGAGATCACCACGCAATCGTGCTGGCGATAGATGTCCATGGCGCGCTCGATCTCGTCGCGCTCCCATACGCGGCCGCAGGGATTGTGCGGCGAGCAGAACACCGCGGCATGGATGTGGTTTTGGGCGAGCTTGTGCTCCATGTCCTCAAAGTCCATACGCCACACGCCTTGATCGTCGAGCTTAAGCGGGCTGTGGACAATACGATAGCCCGCGGCTTCGATGGATTTGGTAAAGCCGATGTAGGTGGGGCTATGGACCAGCACCGCATCGCCCGGCTGGACATACGCGCGCAACGTCGACACGACACCGCCCAGCACGCCGTTTTCGTAGCCGATATGCTCCGGTGCCAAGCCCTCAACGCCATTGCGGCGCCTCTGCCATTCGATGATGCGGTCGAAGTACTCGGGGCGCGGATTGAAATAGCCAAACATGGGGTGCTGGGCGCGCTGAATGATGTGCTCCTGGACCGTGGGCACCGTGGCAAAATTCATGTCGGCTACCCACATCGGAATGCGGTCGAAGCCCTCGTCGGGTGCGTTCGGAGCTATACCGGGGATCTCGCCCCAGGAGTCAACGGCGATGGAGTCCATGCCGTGGCGGTCTATAAGCGAGCTAAAGTCGTATTTCATGCTGAGCTCCCGTGCAAAGTGATTGTTTTGGTAGGCGTTATTGTCCACCAGCACGGGCGATTTTGGCATGGGGTTTGGCGCTTAATTTGACGGGTGCGGACGAATGGCTGGTTAGTCTTGCGCGTCGTTGACGGCGACTACGGTTAGCTGGGTTTCATCGACCGTAAAAGATATGTCGAGTCCGGCGTAGGCCAAGTGGTAAACGCGGTTTGGCTCGTGCTTGCTGCCCGCGCGGCGTGGATCTTGGCGAAGGACCTCGACCAAGCCGGGGAGCTTTGCGGGAAGGACCATATCCTGCAGCGCTTGCGGGAACTCGACGTCGAGCTCTTGCCACGGAGCATCCTCAATCCAGCCGCCGGTCGCATCCAGGTGGCAATCCGCAAACGGAATGTAGGGCTTGATATCGTAGATGGGCGTGCCGTCGCGCAGATCGGCCCCCAGCACATGGATGATGGGGCCGTCGTCGGTAAGCTCCACGCGGTCGAGCTTAACGCAGGTGAGCCCAATGGGATTAGGGCGAAACGGACTGCGCGTGGCAAACACACCCACGCGCTCGGCTCCGCCCAGACGCGGCGGGCGCACGGTCTTCGACCATTTTGCGTTGGTTCCGGACCTGTCCCGCGTCTTGGCATCGGCGGCTATGTCCTTAGCCGTGCCGCCGGGTGTGCCGTTTTCAAAACGCCACAGCAGCCATAGGTGAGAGAAGGAGTCCAGGCCCTCAACCGCTGCGTTGGAGGCAAATTCCGGCTCAAAGACGATGCGTCCCTGCAGATGGGGCGCCAAAAAGCTGTTGCGCGGAATGCCGAACTTCTGCGGCAGGTCGGTATGTATGTGTGCAATAGGTTCCATGCCGGTCATTGTACGGCATGGAGACGTGGGGCGTTGCGCGCAATTCTTCGCCGCGGTCTCCCGTCGTGCAACCAACGGTTGCTTGGAAGGGCGCCTGCCGCCGCGTATGCTTAAGCCATCAACCAGCAGAAAGGAGCCGCTATGGCCTTTGCAGAAAAGCTCATCGCTGTCCGTCGCGCCCATCACCTTACCCAAGAGCAGCTCGCCGCCAAACTCTTTGTCACGCGCCAAGCCGTCAGCCGTTGGGAGCGCGACGAGGTCACCCCGGGCATCGACATGATGAAACTCATTGCCGCCGTAACCGGAGAGCCGTTGTCCCACCTGCTCGAAATGCCCGAGCACTATTGCCAGAGCTGCGGCATGATACTCACGCCCAACGACTGCGGCACCGATGCCACGGGCACCGCGACCGACCATTACTGCAAGTGGTGCTACGACCACGGCAAGTACACCTACGACACCACCATGGAGGCAATGATCGAGGATTGTGCCCCGCGGCTGGCACAAAACACCGGCATGTCGCTCGACGAAGCCGTCTCGCTCATGGGCGCCGTCCTGCCGCAACTGGAGCGCTGGCGCGCCGTGCAAGAAAACGAGGAGCGCTACGGTGCCGAGGGGCGGGCGCGCTATGGCGATGAGGCTATCGATGCAGCAAACGAAGCGCTGCTGGACATGGACCCCGAGACATGGAACGACATGAAGGAACTTGAACGCGCCATTCTGGGCCAGCTCTCGATTGCCATGGGCATTGGCGACCCAGAGAGCAACGAAGCCCAAAAACTGGTTGCAATGCACCGTCGATGGATTGCTCTCAACTGGGGATGCGAGCCCCAAGACGAGGCGTACCTGGGCCTCGCCCACGGCTATCATGCCGACCAGCGCTTTGTTGACTACTACGACAAGCCCTGCGGCACCGGAGCCACGGCGTTTCTGGTCCAGGCCATCGAGTCGTCGTTGACGCGCGCATAGACCGCGGCGGCTTTGGGTATTTCAATCAAAACCGCAACCGATTGGAGACCTATGGCTACTAATCATGAGCTCACGCTATTCGTTATGACCGGCTGCCCGTACTGCATAAAGGTCAAGCGCTTTTTGGCCGATAACGGCGTGACCATTCCTGAACGCAATATCTCGACCGATTCCGATGCCGAGCAAACGCTTATCTCCGTCGGCGGAAAACGCCAGGTTCCCTGCCTGTTCATCGACGGCAAGCCACTCTACGAGTCGAGCGACATCATCGCGTGGGTACAGGAGAACCTGCTCTAGTACGCGCATCCCGTCCGTCCAAGGCCCCACCCCATACGGCCCAAACATGTACACCAGCATCCAAAGTCAACATTTTTCGACATCTTTGGATGCTGACGTACAACTTTTGGGTAGCCATGGACGCTCTTAGCCGGCTAATTGTTTGAGGCGACCTTTGGATTATGGCTGTTTGACGCCTCTGGAAAGGTTTCCGAGAGGGCTGTGGTCAAAAAAGGGCAAATATGAGTACTGCTACCTGTTTAGTAGCAGCGATTTTGATCACTTCAGGAACTATTCAACGTTCCACTCGTCCGCAGGCGACGTTATTTCTCCTCATATGTTCAATAAAAGTAGCTCTTAATGGAAACAAATCTCATCAGGAGCTACAATTTATAGCAAAATAAATGCAACCATAATGGCAACAGTACTCATATTTGCCCTTTTTTGACCACGACCCTCCAGAATAGTCGCTAAGAACGACACTAAATGACAAAATCCGACACTTGGACGTTCTTATATGAGTAGCCATTGAAGGACACCTAACGACTACTCCCATTCGCGACACACTGTGTCGCGAATTAAGCTGGTCCCATTATCGAAGACCAGTGAGAGCTCCTGCTCAGAATCTCGATAGCTTAATAAAGCGCTCCCCTCCGGAAGTTCAATGAGCATCCAAATTCCAGGCTGAAAAGCAAAGGAGTATCGAAACCGTCAATGCTCATTTCCTATCGAACACGCGGGTCAAAACAAGCTAATTAGCCTGATAAACTGTTTGTATTTTTGTCTACAAAACTGTATACAAAAAGAGTATCCGTTGACCTCTGCTCGACATTATGCCGATCGATAGGAGGCGCTATGGACGCTAAGCAGCTCGAAAAGATGATGGGGTTTGCTCCCGGAGAGTTGGAGAAAGCCGCGGAGGCATACGAAAAAGATGAGTGGCCGAAGGGTCGCACCATCAAGCTGGGAAGGCCGTCGATCTCCGATGAGCCAAGCGTTGTTTTATCGGCACGTGTGGGTGAGTCTGTTCTTGATGCGTTTGACGCAAAAGCAAAGCGCCATGGGCAAACACGCACGGAGCGACTCAGGGAGCTCATCACGCTCGATGCGATGATTGCCTAGTCACCCTCCGAACCCAAACATGTACGCCAGCATCCAAAGTCGACATTTTTCGACATCTTTGGATGCTGACGTACAGTTTTTGCGGGTAGTCATCGGGGACGTCCTTAAATGACCAGTCGTTAAAGAACGCCCCCGATGACTAGTTAGCCGTGGAAGCGAGCTGTGGGTGCAAGCGGCTGTTCACGAAAGACGCGCTCGACGGCGGCGCGGTATTCGTCGACCTTTTTGGTCTTGCGTACGATCTTGTGGACGGTAGCGGGATCAGCGAAAGCGCACTTGGCGTAGAACCACCACTCCTTCATGCGGAAGACCGCATTGCCGCCAATCTCTTCTGCATATGCCGAAAACAGCGTGTCGTGGAAGCGCTGCAGCTCAGCAGCCGTTGCAGCAGGGCCGCCCTTGACCATGCGAGCCAGAGCGGGGTTCGCGAGCAGGCCACGCCCCAACATCACATGGCGCGTGCCGGGATAGGCCTCCACCAGCGCGTCCATATCCTCAAGATCAAAAATGTCACCGTTATAGGCCACGGGGAACGGCGCACGCTCCAGCGTCTCGCCATAAAACTCTTTGCGCGTCGAGCCCGTATAGCGGTCCTTCTGTACGCGCGGATGCACGATCAGCTCTGCCAACGGCATGCGGCAATACAGATCGAGCACGCGCTCGTATTCGTCGTCATTCTCCAGCCCCAGCCTGGTCTTTACCGACACCGGCAACGGCGACCGCTCGCACACATCGCTTAAGAACGCCTCGAGCTCGTCGAGATTGCGCAAGAAACCCGAGCCCTTGCCCTTGGCGACAACCGTTCCCGAAGGGCAACCCAGGTTGAGATTGACCTCGCGGTAGCCCATGTCGGCGAGCACCTGTGCCGCCC
Source organism: uncultured Collinsella sp. (assembly GCA_902493835.1). Taxonomy (GTDB): domain Bacteria; phylum Actinomycetota; class Coriobacteriia; order Coriobacteriales; family Coriobacteriaceae; genus Collinsella. Next base: position 16,894 of record CABURG010000006.1, read on the forward strand.
ACACAAACTCGTCCGCGTTCTTGGACATCAGCTGAGGCACCACGTTGAGCCCCTGGTTATTGGCAGGATCAATCTCCTTAAACGCCTTGCCGCCAAAGCGGTTTCCCACCCGCGGCGGCGGCAAAAACGGCGTGTAATAGCAATCGAGCGCGCCGAAGCACTCCGCATGCACGCGACGGAACACATGCCCGGTAATCCCCTCCATAGGGGCCAACGATAGAATCATCTACTCTTCTCTCATATCAACGAACGTGACAAAGGGACTGTCCCTTTGTCACATGCATTATGCCTTGCGCTTCAGGCGATTCACAAGGAAGAGGTAGCTACTGAACGATGACCACCCTCCAGCCGCACCCCATACAACGAGGTTTAATACTTTTCCCGAGAAGTGAACGAGTGAAAACGGGCCCCCGAAGCATCGGCACTTTCGAGATGCAATTTCCTGCGGTTTTGCCAGCCAAATCCTGCGGGTTTGACGTCTAAAAATGTCGATGCTTCGGAGGTCCAAGTATGGCCGTTCACTTCTCGGAAAAGTATTAGACCTCGATTTACATGCCACTCAATGTGACAAAGTGGCTGCTCCTTTGTCACATTCGATGAAAAAGGGCACCGATGTTAGTCGATGCCCCAAAGCGGCTGCAGGTTAAGCCCTACAGCGTATGTCTAAGACGAATCGAACTATTCGTCCCAGGAGAGGTTCTTACCAGTCTTTTTTGCCAGCAGCAAGAACAGGCCGATAATAACGTTGCATGCGATGCAGAAGATGAAGACGCCCTGGAAGGAGCCGACAAGCTCATAGACCTTCATCATAACGGGCATGCCAAAGGCGCCGACGATATAGCCCACGGAGCAGATCAGCGCGAAGATGCGACCGAAATCGCGGGAGCCAAAGACATCCATAACCAAAACGGTCAGGGCAGTGCCAGCGATGACGTACATTACGTCGTTCACGCCTGCTGCGAGGATGCTGAGCGTCGAGTTGCCGCTGCTCATCATGAGCATGACAAAGGAGAGGATGGAGACAGCGAGCCAGCCCAAAATGGCCTTCGTGCTGCCGAACCTATCGCAAGTGGTGCCGACGATCGGATTGAGGAACAGATCGAAGAGCGATGCAGCGGATACCATGAAGCCGCCCACCATGGGGCTAAAACCAACCTCGGAAGCATACGTCGGGAAGAGCTGGTTCATGCAGCAAGTGAGCTGAACGAGACAGAGGAAGCCGATGCAGAAGAAGAAGGCAGGCGACTTAATGGCGCGCGCATAGCTAACGCCACGCGTGCTATCCTCGGTCGTCTCCTCGGTTTCGGTGACCGTCTCGCCCTCGACGTAGCCATAGGGCAGCATGCCCTTGTCCTGAGGCTTGTAGCGGATGATCAGAATGGAAGCTGGGAGAATGAGCACTGCGGAAACACCGGCGAGCACCAGATAACCAGTTCTCCAACCAGCGGCCTCGATGACAGAGGTGATGACGGGACTCATGATGAGCATGTAAATCGAGTTCACTGCCCAAGCGAGACCGATTGCCAGGCCACCAGATTTTTTGAACCACTGGTCAATAACGTCGGACATAGCGACGCCGGTGGTGAAGGCGAAGCAAACGCCAATCAGGGCGCCAGCGGCGATGAACATCCAGACTTCGGTGTAGAAGGCCATGCCTGCGCCGGCAGCGAGCAAAATAAGCTCGACAACGGGGAGCCAAACCTTGCCAACGACCTTGGGAATGAGTTTTCCGACAAACGGAAGAGCTGCCGCAAGACCAATGAGCGTTGCGGTGAAGTAATACGAGAAGATGGAATAGTCAAACCCGAACTCCTCGCACACGGGTGCGACGAAGGAGCCCGCGATGACGCTATAGGATCCGGTCGTGCCGGCAGACATGAGGCCGAGCGCGATTACGAGAACCCATGCGTAAACCTTGCTGCTCTTTAACTTTGCATTTCCCATTGAAACAGCTCCTAGAGACCCAGAAGGGCACACATAACGGCCTTGATGGTGTGCTGACGGTTCTCTGCTTCACGGAAGATGACCGAAGCGTTGGCCTCAAAGCACTCGTCGGCAATCTCAAAGCCCTCGGTGATGATCTCGCGGTGCAGGTCACTCTTGCACTGGTCGAGGAGCATCTTGCCAACGCGGTGATTTGCGTTGTGAACAGAGGGGAGCTCGTGCATGCAGAAGATGTCGGGGTTGTTGGTGCGCTTGCACAGCTCGCTGGTGACGCGATAGGGATACAGGGACTCGGCATCGCCAAGCCAAGAGTTGTAGTCGTCGGGATCCATAACCTCTTCGCCGCACTCGGGGTTGATGTAGCGCCACTCCTCGGTAACGATAACGTCAACGCCGTCCAGGGCGTCAAGATCAGAGGTGATGGTGAAGGTCCTGTTGGGAGCATACTTGGCGTAGCAGGCCTCGACCTCCTCAATCATTTCCTTGCACGTCTGATGACGGAGATCATCGGGGCCGATGGCGAGGAAGTCCATGTCGAGCATGGCGCACAGGCGGCCATACCACACCGGGGCACCGGCGCAGTTGCCAACGAAAGCCATCTTCTTACCGCGGCTCGTGCGCAGGCCACCCCACTGCTCCTCCATCGTGAGGGCGTCAGCGAGCATCTGGGTCGGGTGATCGCCGAGAGTAAGGGCATTGATGACCGGGATGTCAACAAGATCGGCGACGTCGTAGAGGAACTGCTCGTCCTTCTGAGCGCGATAGACGATGAGGTCGTACATACCGTTGAAGACGCGCATGGCGTCCTCGATGGTCTCGCAATCGCCCATATGGGAGTTGGTCAGATAGGTAAAGCCCATGCCCAGGTCATTGCAGGACGTCTCAAATGCGCAACGAGTGCGGGTCGAGCCCCACTCAAAGTTGGCGAGGACGTTCTTTCCGGGGAAGTAGCGCTGGTCGACGCCGGACTTTTTCTGTGCCTTAAGGTTCCAAGCAAGATCGATGAGGTAGCGGAAATCCTCAGAGGAGAGATCGTGGATGTTGAGGTAGTCGCGACCGCGAAGGCTGTTGTTCATTTCTATTTCCTTTCGAATTATTATCAAAAATAGTGTTGAATGTGTCCCCGAGGGAAACACGGATATCCCTCGGGGAGCAGTAAGTGTGGCGCCTAAATCAGACAGTGCAGGCTCAAAGGCTCGCTAGCAGCTGGCTGCCACGTCCTTGGTCCAGCAGTGCACGCCGCCGCCGGACAGGTTAAGCGCGAGAGAGTCAATCATGATGACTTTGCGATCGGGGAAGCAGCTCTCAAGAACAGCCTTGGCCTGCTCGTCCTTCTCCTTCACGACTCCGCTCATGCCTTCGTGGTAATAACGCTGGCCAAGAACGACGCCGTTGCAGATGAGGAAGTTGCAGTAGCTTGCTGCGGCATAAAAGTGAACGGGGCCTTCGGGCCAAGGGGTTCCATCCATGAACTTGCCGCCCATTTCGTCGATGAAACCCTTATACAGCTCGTAGTCCTCGTCGCCGGGGGCGATGACAACCTCGATCGGCTCGGCAGTGGGCATGCGGACGATTTCGAAGGGCTTGCCCTCCCAGTCCGTCTCGGCGCGCAGGATCTCGTAGGCGGCGTCGATGCGACGACGCGACTCCGCGCCCGCCTTGCTCGAGGCGGCCTCCTCATCGGATACCTCGGCAAGAAGAATCTTGTTCGGGGTGATAAAGCGGCACATCTCATCGATGTGGGCTGCAAAGCTCATGCCGAAGACAGGAGTTCCATCTTCCTTCTCGTCGAGGATGCCCAGTCGATAGTCGTCGTCCTCAAGCATAGGCTGCGGCAGCCAGATAACCTTGTTGAGGTTGTAGATGCGCTTGTACTCGGCCTCCACTTCCTCTTTTGAGAACTCGGGATTGCGCTTGCGGCATTCCGTGTCCTCGATGGCGATCAGGGTGCCGTGACCGTCAAACTCGCGGTCGCCGCCCTCCGAAACCATTTCGGAATTGACGATATCGAAGCATCCGAGCGCAACCGCCATGTGAACAGCTGCCCTGCGTGCGGACTGGCACTCTGGGGAATTCTTGTCCCACACGCCGTAATAGGTCCAAGCGGGGTTGACCATATAAGAATGGCCTTTGTCGTCGACCATGATGCTGGGGCCGTTGTCGCGGACATAGAAGTTGGAGTCTTCGAACTGCGTGATCTCGATACGATCGAGATCAACCCCCTCCTCCTTCAGGCGTGAGCAAGCCTCCTCATAGGAGCCGGGGGTGCCGCAATTGAAGTTGACCGTAACGTCGCCATACTCGAGCAGAGCCTTGATCACGTCAACGCAGGGCTGGCGGTTATCGTAGCCCTCTGCACGGATGTAATCGGGAAGCCATGTCACATAGACGTTGGAGCGCTTCTCGAACTCGCCCGGCATACGATAGTTCTCGTACATGGTTGGTCCTTCCGTCGGGTTTCCCGCGATGCTGTCCGGCCGCGACAATAGCGGGGTTTCACCTGCTATAGTACTACTATACCTACCGTTCGGTAGATAGTTTTGAATAATTGCCGCTCGCCTACTGATACGTACCGTTCACCGTATATAGTGGTCATGTTTGGACACGAATTAATGTTCCGTTGCCATCCTTAATAATGTTGGTAGTGCGGAAGTGATTTGCAATGGAGAAATGCAGCGTGAGCACGAGAAAAAAAATATTGGACGCAATGTACGATCTTGTGGCAGAAGTCGGTTATGACAAAGCGTCTATCGGAAAGATTTGCGACTTTGTCGGTATATCCAAGCCGTCGGTGTACTACTACTTTCCCTCTAAAGAGGAGATTTTCACTACGCTCTTGGACAGCATGTTTCCGACCATTGACTATCAGCGCGACTACTCGCTAATAGTCGATAGGGACGGGTTCAAGGCCGCGCTTATCGAGCTCGGCAATTCAGTTATAGGTGGCTATCGAAGCGATGAAAAACGCCGGCGCGTGCTGGCCGAGGTTAGCGTTCAAGCAAATCGAATTCCTGCAGTTCAGGAACGTCAAGCGACGGCGACCAAACGAACCATGGATGCGCTTAAAGACATCCTTCTTCATGGTGTAGAGATTGGCGCGTTTTCCGATAGTGCCGACGTGATGCTCTACGTACAAATTCTATATACCGTTCTGGAGGGAGCGAGCAATACGGTCGCTCAAGGTGAGGATATTGATGAAAAAGCGGTTTGGGCGGGAATAGTCGAGCTTATGTTCAAATAGACCAGCCAAGCTGAAACGCATGTTGGCACACATGGTGCCTGCGGGCAACCTTTAAACGAAAACAGGGGCCGACTCCAGTCTGGCTTGGAGTCGACCCCTGTTGCGTGGCAATCTATGCCGATGCAATCGGCGCTTATTACTTTTCAGCAGCCTTACTGAGAAAGCCGGAAACGATAGCAAACGCAGCAATCATAAGGTTGCAGGCAATGCAGAAGATAAATACTCCCTGGAATGACCCTGCCATGCCGTAAACCTTCATCATGACCGGCATTCCAAAAGCACCGACGACATAGCCCGCTGAGCAAACGATCGAATAGATCCTTCCAAAATCGCGTGATCCAAAGAGCGAGAGGAGAAGCATCGGCATTGCGGTTCCAACAATGGCGAACATGGCATCGTTTACGCCAGCTGCAATGATTGAAACAGTCTCATTGCTTCCGCCAATGATGAGAAGCAGGAACGAAAAAATGCTGACACCTGTCCACGCGACCGTTGCTTTAATAGAGCCGAGCTTGTCACATGTTTTGCCTACGAAGGGATTTAGGAAGATGTCGGAGAACGAAGCTGCCGAGACCATTAAGCTTCCTACGATGGGATTGAAACCGACCTCGCTTGCATAGGTTGGAAACAACTGGTTCATGCAGCAGGTGAGCTGCGCCACGCAAAGCAGGAGGACACAGAGAATAAAAGACGGCGTTTTCGTGGCATCACGTAGTGCCATGCCCGAAAGGGTATCTTCCCGCTCATCGACGCTGTGTCTCTCATGGGTTTCAGAGGCGGTCTCTCCGTACGGAAGCATGTTGCGATCAGAGGGTTTAAGGCGAATGATAAATGCACTCGCAGGTAAAATCATAGCTGCAGAAACGGCCGCAAGTACGATGTATCCCGTACGCCAGCCTTGTTGCTCGATAACCAGCGTAATGACAGGGCTCAACAACAGCGTACAGAGAGAATTAACGCCCCAAGCAAGACCGATGGCAAGACCGGACGATTTACTGAACCATTGGTCAATAACATCGGACATGCAGACGCCCGTTGTGAATGAAAAACAGATGCCGATCACCGCAGCGGAGACGATGAACATCCAGACTTCGGTGTAGAACGCCATTGCGGCGCCGGCGGCAATAAGGACGAGTTCAACGCAAATATGCCACGGTTTGCCTATTACTTTTGGAATGAAACGGCTCAAAAGTGGAAGTCCAAGTGCAAGGCCAAGAAGAATCGCAGTGAAATAGAAAGAGAAAGAGGTGTACTCAAAGCCCAGGTCTTCACATACTGGAGCAACGAATGAGCCGGCAATAATGCTATATGTGCCAGTCGTCCCGGCGGACATTAAGCCGAGCGCAATAACGACAATCCAAGCAAATGCGCCGCTCTCGCGAGGACGGTCTTTTTCGTCTGGTACGGTGAGAGCCATGGTCACTCCATTTCTATCGGCATTACATCCTATATGCCTACCGATAGGTATATAAACCAGGAGACTCTTCGTCAAGCATTAAGCGGGGAAAGGGAGTTCTTAACGTGCCGAACGGTAATTGGGCCCTTGCAAAATCGAGGTCAAATACTTTTCCCGAGAAGTGAACGACCGTTTTTGGACCCTCGAAGCATCGACATTTTCTGACGCCAAAACCGCAAGATTTGGCTGCCAAAACCGCAGGAAATTGCATCTCAAAAGTGTCGATGCTTCGGGGATCCGTTTTTACTCGTTCACTTCTCGGGAAAAGTATTAGACCTCGATTTACAGGCCGCTCAATGTGACAAAGGGGCCGTCCTTTTGTCACATTATTCGGAGCGCAAGGCCTCCACGGGATCCTTCCTGGACGCGCTGCGGGCCGGCAGCAGGCCAGCGACGACCGTCAACAGCACCGAAATTGCAATGAGCGCCAATGCATCCTGCATGGGCAGGCTCATCAGGTTGGGGACCTGTTTGGCCGCAAGTGCCCAAGCGTTGACCGGGAAACTCACAAGCACCACGACGACAATGGCAAAGATGCCGGCAATGAGGCCCTCAATAAAGGTCTCGGCGTTGAACACGTTTGCCACGTTGCGCTTCGACGCGCCAATCGCACGCAGAATGCCAATCTCCTTTTTGCGCTCCAGCACGCTGATATACGTGATGATGCCGATCATGATGGAGCTCACCACCAGGCTGATACTCACGAATGCGATGAGCACCAAGCTGATGGTGTTCACAATGTCGGTCACCGAACCCATAATGATGCCCATGTAGTCGGTGTACGTAATTGCCCGATCATCGTGGCCAGCGGCTTTGACCTGCTTGTTGTACGCATCGATGTGATCGAGTACGCGCTCCTTGGCCTCAAAGTCGCGCGGGAAAATCTTAACCGAGATGGGGTCTGCCTCATCCGCATAGCCCAACGTGGTCAGATTGTTGTCGTAGGTGAGCTTCGACGCCTTGGCATAGCTCATCATGAGCGAACTCAGGTCCTCGGCGTCCATGTTGAAGTGAATGGCATTGGCAAAGGCACTCGCATCCACGCGCATGGCGCTCGCCAGGTTGGCAAAACTCGATGACATCTGCGTCGCCATCTGACCCATGAGCCCCGCCGCGCCCGCCTTGAGCTGAGCTGACACCGTTGTCGCAATCTGGTCGCTGACTGTCTTGGTCACCTGGTCCATTGCCTGCTGCAGATACGGAGCCAGCTGCTTTTGGACATAGTCGGTCATCGCCTGCTGGAGACGCTCTGCCAGGGCATCGCCGCCGAGGGCCTTGAGCTGGGACAGGATTTGCTGCGCCGCGGCATCATGCTCAAGATACGTCGAGAATGCGGCAGCGAGCTTTGACGCGTTCTTAAGATCTTCGGGTGACAGGGCCTTAAACTGCTCCGACTGCACAAAGCCCGTGAACAGCTGATTGGCAAGCGTTCCCACCTGCTGCATTTGCTCGGGTGTGAGTTCCAGACCGTCAAAGATGCCCGAGAAATCGGGGGCTGGCGCCTTAGACATGATGTCGCTGAAGTCGATGTCCTTGCCTACGCCCGAAAGGTCGATATCCAACCCGGACAAGTCGAGACCCGACAGGTCCATACCGCCGGCCGCACCCGAGAGCGCAGACGCATCGAACGAAAACGCGTTCTTCAGCGCCGCCTCGTCCACACTGAACATGCTGCCTAGATCAACTCCTTGTTTGGCCTCGCCCTGCAGTTCATCGAAAGACTTGCCCGTAAAGACATCCGTCTCAGGATGAGCAAGTTGCTCCTTCACAATCTGCGAATCGGCAGCGCGCTCCATAAGCTGACGAGTCAGCGCATGCGTATAGGCAATACCCGGAGACAACGCACTCGCATTGGCTGTCTCGTTAGGTCGCACCACGCCCACAATACGCACGTCAATACCGTCGGCAACCTTGGCCGTCATAAAGTCGGCGTCGCCAGACATGTCAGTCCACATGCCGGTCTCTTCGTTTTTGCGATACGCATCAGCCGGCGACAGCACCTTAAACGTGGTAGACAGCGCATCGTCGTAGGTAAAGTCGGCGGCGGACTCGGGCGTCTCAATCTTGCCGTCGGCCGCCATGGCGCTGTTGACCAGGTCGTTGAGCTCATCGATATCCAGCACACCGATGCTATAGAGCGTATAGTCGCCCACCGTGCCGCGGCTCGAAAGCACCATCACGGCTTCGTTGGCAGACGTGGGCCAATGACCGGCGACGACATCGTACTGGCTGTCGAGCAGGCTCTGGTCGTCAATCATCTCGTTAAAGACCGAGGTTCCCATGGATTCCATGCTCACCGTTGCCGCCGAGCTCGCACCTCCGCTCATGGCCTCGGTCATGGCATTGGGAACAAGTCGAACCGGCTTCTCGTCACCCTTACCCGCACGATAGACAACCGGCGATACACCGTAGCCGTACTGAATGGCGTTGACCTCTTTATCGATGCCGTCGCCACCGGCATCGAGCCATGCCTTAAAGCTCGTCATGTCGTTGGACTTAACGCTCGCAAACATATCCTTTACGGCCGTGACCACGGGAATCTTATCGGTTCCCTTAGCCTTGCCGCCGACACTGTCGTCGGACGAATCCACGCTTTCAGACGAGCCATCATCCGCGGCCCCCTGTCCGCCCATCATGGACGACAGGTCGTAGTCCTGCTTGGAAATCGTAAGCGGGTAACTCGAGAGCGTGTCCTCCTCGACCTTTTTGATGTAATTGTTCACGCCATTGGACAGCGCCAGAATCGCCGCGATACCGATAATGCCAATCGAGCCCGCAAAGGCAGTCATGGCCGTGCGGCCCTTCTTGGTCATGAGGTTTCGGGCAGAAAGCCCCAGCGCCGTCACAAAGCTCATCGAGGTTTTGCGCGTAGGCTTTGCCTCGCGACGCGCGGCCTTGGCAACATCGAAGGGATCGGAATCGTCGGTGATCTTGCCGTCCGCCAGATTGACGATACGCGTGGCGTACTGATACGCCAGCTCGGGATTGTGCGTGACCATGATAACCAGGCGGTCGCGCGCAACGTCTTTGAGCAAATCCATAACCTGTACGGATGTCGTTGAATCCAAAGCGCCGGTCGGCTCGTCGGCCAGCACAATCTCGGGATCATTGATCAGAGCACGGGCGATGGCCACGCGCTGCATCTGCCCGCCCGAAAGCTGGCTCGGGCGCTTGTTAACGTGCTCGCCCAGGCCGACTTTCTCCAACGCCTCGCGCGCACGTTGGCGGCGCTCGGCATGCCCCACGCCCGTGAGCGTGAGCGCCAACTCCACGTTTTCCAAAATGGTCTGATGCGGAATGAGGTTATAGCTTTGGAACACAAAGCCGATGCGGTTGTTGCGATAGGCATCCCAATCGCGATCGTGAAAGTCCTTGGTCGAGATGCCGTCGATGAGCAGGTCGCCGGAATCGAAATGATCAAGTCCACCGATAACGTTGAGCATCGTGGTTTTACCCGAGCCCGAGGGGCCCAGAATGGCCACGAACTCGTTATCCCGAAAAGACAGGCTTACGTTGTCGAGCGCCACCTGCGTAAACGACTGCGTAGTGTACCTTTTGCAAATTCCTTTGAGCTCCAGCATGGACGGCAACCTCTCCCGCGCGGACACCCTGCCCGCTCTCCCCCGCCGTTCGTATTCGACGCGTTTGGGGGTGCGGACGATTTCTTGGACCGCGCCTAGGCGTATCCAAGCTTCCTGCGGTACTCCATCGGGCTCAGCCACCCGAGGGACTTCTTGATCCGCTCCTCACGATAGTACACGAGGTA
>CABURG010000007.1 GCA_902493835.1 uncultured Collinsella sp.
GCAAGCATCTGGTCGAGTCCGCCCGCCGGCGCCAGCAGCTCGGGCAGCGCCGCACCGGCAGCATCCAATCCAGTCTTGTGTTGTCCGCTCGGCCCCATCGTCCGAATCGCCATCGGCAAACTCCTTACCAAGGTATGCATTCACTCTGAAAAATGCCGTCTTCCAGCATACACGAGGCCTCGCGCGCCCCGTTTGGTTTATCGTGTAATAACTTATGTCCATCCTGCCCCGACGGCACATCCACCGTCCGGCACGACATACCTGGAGGTCAATATATGGGTCCTCGCCAACGACAGGGACGCAGCCGTTCAAAGACGCATGCTCTGCCCATAATCCTGCTCTCGTTTTTGGGCTTTTTGCTTATCGCGGGCGTGGCATTTGGCATCGGCATGGTCGGCAACGTCAACCGCTGGCTGTCCGATCTGCCCGACTACACCGACGCCAACGCGTATCTGGTGAGCGAGCCCACCGAGATCGTCGACTGCAACGGCAACAAGATCGCGAGCTTCTACACGCAAAACCGCAAGTCCATCACCAAGGACGAGGTCTCCCCCTACGTGCTGCAGGGCACCGTTGACGTCGAGGACGAGCGCTTCTACGAGCACGGCGGTATCGACCTGTGGGGTATCGCGCGTGCTGCGGTGGCAACCCTCGGCGGCGGGCACGAAGGCGCCTCGACTATCACCCAGCAGCTGGTGCGCAACACCATCCTGCAGGAGGAGCAGTTCGACTCGACCATCGAGCGTAAGGTGCGCGAGGCCTACATCGCCATCAAGATGGAGGACATGTACTCCAAAGACGAGATCCTCATGATGTACCTCAACACCATCTATTACGGCCACGGCGCCTACGGCATCGAGGCCGCCGCCGAGACCTACCTGTCCAAGAGCGCCGCCGACCTCACCCTGAGCGAAGCCGCGCTGCTCATCGGCCTTCCCAACTCGCCTTCGCAGTACGACCCCACGGTCAATCCCGACCTGGCACTGTCTCGCCGCAACAAGGTCCTCGACAACATGCTGCGCCTGGGCCACATCACCCAGGAGGAGCACGATGCCGCACAGGCCGAGCCCATCACCCTCAACGTGACCGAGATTTCGGGCAGCGGCGTCGACGTATACTCGCAGCCCTACTTTGTCGCCTATGTTAAGCAGCTGCTGGAGCAGGAGTTCTCGACCGACGTGCTCTTTAAGGGCGGCCTGACCGTCAAGACCACCATCGACCCCACGATGCAGCAGGTGGCAGAGAATGCCGTCCGCGAGCAGCTCGACACGCTCTCACTCGACGGCCTGGACATGGGCATGGTCGTCGTCGACCCCAAGACCGGCTACATCAAGTGCATGGTGGGCGGCTACGACTACAACGCCGACGAGAACCACGTAAACCATGCCACGGCCAAGCGTCCCGTCGGCTCCACCTTCAAGGCCTTTACACTGGCAACTGCCATCCAAAACGGCATGAACCCCAACGTCACCCTCAACTGCAACTCGCCGCTCAAGGCCAAGGGCACCACGACCGAGGTCCAAAACTACGCCAACCATAGCTATGGCAACATCACGCTTAAGCAGGCGACGGCATACTCCTCCAACACCGGCTACATCCAGGTGGCGGAAGCCGTCGGCAACAGCAAGATCATCTCGCTCGTCAAAAAGCTCGGCATCGATCCCGCCAAGGACAACATCGAGGACGTTCCCGTCATGACCCTCGGCACCGGCTCGATCTCGCCGCTCGAGATGGCCGCCGCCTACGCGACGTTTGCCAACGGCGGCTACTATCGCCAGCCGATCGCCATCACCGAGATTGACTCTCGTACCGGTTCGGTGCTGTACCAGCACACGGACAATCCCTCACAGGTGCTTACCGAGGGCGAGGCCGCCGCGGTCACCGATGTTCTGTCCGGCGTCATGCAGGGCGGCGGTACGGGTGCTGCTGGCGCCCTGAGCGTCAACCAGCCCTATGCCGGCAAGACCGGCACCACCGACAACACCACCAACCTGTGGTTCTGCGGATATACCCCGCAGCTGGCGTGCGCCCTGTGGACCGGCTATTCCGCGGGTGAGATTCCCATCCAAAAATACGGCACGGACCTGCTGGGCGACAGCACCAACCTGCCTGTCTTTAAGCGGTTTATGAACACCGTTCTGACCGGTACCGAGCGCGGGGAGTTTGCGACCGGTACGGCGCCCACCTATAAGAACAACAGCGTCTGGAAGTTCTACGGCACCAACAACACCAAGAAGACGGAGAACGACGACAAGGACGAGAACGAGGACGAAGAGGAAACCACCACAACGACTACCACGACGACCACGACCACCGAGACCACGGGCGGCGACACCACCGGCGGCACCGGTACGACCGGTGGCTCGACGGGCGGCTCCACTGGTGGTTCGACCGGCGGCGATGGCGGCACGCCTACGCCTACGCCCACTCCCGATCCCTCGCCCACGCCTGACGATACGGTCGGCTAGAAATTCATCCGGCCATAAGCAACAAGGCCCCCGAGCAGCTTATTAAACTGCTCGGGGGCCTTTTAGTTTGAAGCGACCTGGTGGGCGGTCTTTATACCGGCAAACAAAAAGGGGGTACCGACCAACGTCGATACCCCTTACAAGCCACGATGTCAGCGCGCACAGTGCCGAGCGCACAACCCGCACGCCTACTTGCGAGAATTGCTCAGCTTATTGATCAGCGCCTCGAGACGCTCGCCGTCCTCGGCCGTCTGGGCAATGACCAAAATCGTATCGTTGCCGGCAAGCGAGCCAAGCACATCGGGCAACTCTGCCGCATCAACGGCGGCGGCGATGCCGGAAGCCGTGCCAGGCTGAGCCTTGATCATAACCAGATTATCGGTACGCAGAACGCCCGTAACGAGCTCGGAAACCATACGCTGCAGGTGCAGGTCCTCTGCCAGAACATAGATGCCCTCAGGGAGCTTACGCAGCCCCATGTCGGCAATATCGCGAGAGACAGTCGCCTGCGTGCAATCGAAGCCCATAGCGCGGAGCTCATCGACCAGCACGCGCTGCGTGCGGACGTCCTTATTGCGCACAATATCTCTAATGGCATCCTGGCGCCCATTGCGTTTTTTAGCCATACAAACCCTCTCTCCAAAAGATGGCGGAGACAATCAATCAGTGATTGAATAGTTTAACGCTATTTGAAGGCTTTTGTGTATAAGAACGCATTTCGAAACAATTCTATGCAAGTTTGTTTCGAAATGAGCCGTTTAGGCGGTTTTTGCACCCGTCCGGTTAAGAAAAGCTGCCAGATGCGTACACATCACGCAGCGCGCGGGCTTGGCGCTGGCAATCGGCCCAAACAACAGACCGAGTCCCCGATGGTTGTCCTTGAGCGCGGCGACCATCTGACGGGTTCGAGGCGCATCGAGCATATCACGCATGCGGGCGGAACGCTCGATTGACGACACCCCATGCGGGCTCAGACACAAATTCTCGATGCAGGCGACCAGTCCGGCAAAGTAGAACTTTTGGCTTGCCAGCTTGAGCCGACCACCGCTATCTGCTTCCGAAAGTGAGTCCGCAAGCTCGTCGAGCGCTCGGGTGTCATCGGATACCTTGGCATACATGGTGGGATCAAAGGCATCTGTAAGCTTAGGTGCCGCCGCGTGGAAACAAGCGTCGCCGCAGCCGGAGACGCGCTGCGCCCGCGAGAGCGCACAAGCCATAAACCCAACTGTGCGAAACGCCTTGTCGTACAAAAGGCATGCCTCAAACAGCGAGCGGCTGTACATCACGCCAGAGGTCTGAACGACTAGGCCGCCTAAAATCAACTGAGGCAGCCCGGCCACCATCGAAGATTTGCTATCAATGGAAATATGAGCAGCATCCAAGACGCGCGAATGGCGCTCTCGATGTGCATCATAGCGGTCGAGCGACACCGTGGGGAGCACTATGTCTGCCGTAGTATCGCACGCGATATCGACCATCTTGGAAAGGGATTGCGGAGCAAACCACTCATCGGCGTTCATAGCGATGATTCGAGAGCCACGCGAGGCAGCAAAACCGGCACGAAGACAAGCGCCGCGCTTCGCATCCTCGACGTCAATCAAATCAATATGGATGTCCCTGTCGGCAGCAACTTGAAGTGAATGGCGCACACCGGGCGCAGCATCGCGGCAGACAACGACAATCTGCAAATCGTAGAGGTCTTGGTTCTGGATACTCTCGAGCGCACGCATCGCATAGCTGGGCGAACCTTCTACCACAAGGATCACCGAAAGTCGCGGATGCGAGCCACGTCGAACCAAGTTATCCGTCCTCTCGACAGCAATGAATCAAACCGTGGTTCATGGTACACCCCGGCAATAAAAGCAATGAGACACCGGTTGTATTGCACGCCAAGAACAGATGTTGCACACGCGCAGCCCACAGATGACAGGTGCCGACGCACGACGCGTCAAGCCCTCCCCTAGTCGAGCACGACAAGCTCGGCGGGATCGTAATCCACGCCCATAAACGTAAGGCCGCAGGCAGGAGCCGTGGGGCCCGCTGCGATACGGTCGCAAGCGTCGATGACCTCGCGCATCCACTCGGGTTCACGGCGATGCATGCCAATCTCGACAAGCGTGCCCACGATCGTGCGGACCATCGAATGCAGAAACGCATTGCCCTCGATGGTAAACGTCAGGATGTCCTCGCCAAACGCAACCTCATGGCCAAACTCGGCACGCATCACGCAGCGATGCGTGGGCTTGCCAACGGCCGAGGCAACCTTGCAAAAGCTCTTAAAGTCCTGCTCACCCAAAAGCGCGGGACAGGCAGCAGACATCGCCTCAACATCCAAGGGATAGCGATGCCACCACACGGCACCGCGGGACAGCACGGGACGCGCGTCGCGATCGGCAATACGGTACGTATATGTACGTGAACGCGCATCAAAGCGTGCAGAAAAGCCTTTACGGGCCCTGTAGACCTCGTTTATGGCGATATCTTTGGGCAGCAGAGCATCCATAGCCCGCAGCCACCTACGGCGCGTCAAGGCGAGCTCAGCGTCCGTTACGGGCACGCTGATGTACTGAGCCACGGCATGTACGCCGGCATCGGTACGCCCCGCGCACGTCAGATCGATCGGGCGGCGAAGCAGCGTCTCGATGGCTCGACGTAGCTCACCCGCAACCGTCGTCTGTCCCGGCTGCTCGGCAAATCCGCTATACGACGAGCCATCATAGGCCACGCGAAATACGAGCGTGGCGTCAAGCTCGGGGGTCGAATTGAAATCAGACGGCGCAATCATGGGCGCTCCCAACAAACTAGCAACGGTATTGCGACAAAAAAAGAGGGGTACGCGAACGTACCCCTCGAATATAGCCTATGCAGACGGAATGTCTACTCAGCGGTCTCCTCAGCAGGAGCCTCCTCGACAGCCTCGACCTTCTTGGGAGCAGCGGCCTTCTTGGGGGCCGGAGCAGCCTTCTTGGCCTTAGGCGTGCAGGGCTCGGTGACGAGCTCCATGATAACGATGGGAGCGTTGTCGCCCTTGCGGTTGCCGAGCTTCATGATGCGAGTATAACCGCCGTTGCGGTCCTGCCACATGCCCTGAGCAGCCTTGTCGAAGATCTCGGCAACGAGCTGCTTATCGCCGAGCTTGGCGATAGCCAGACGACGAGAGTGCAGGTCGCCCTTCTTGGCCCAGGTGATGATCGGATCGACGACCGAACGCAGCGCCTTAGCGCGGGTCTCGGTGGTCTTGATGCGGTCGTTCTCGAAGAGGGCCTTAGCAAGGCTCTTCTTCATGGCCTTGGTGTGGCTCGCATCGGTGCCGAGCTTCAGGCCCTTCTTAACGTTGTGACGCATGGTCTAGTTTCTCCTCAAATATGCGAAGCATTAAGCCTTCAGGCTCAGGCCCATGGACTCAAGCTTGTCCTTCACTTCCTCGATCGACTTAACACCGAAGTTACGGATGTTGAGCAGATCGTTCTCCGAGAACTCAACGAGCTGACGGACCGAGTGAATGCTGGCGCGCTTAAGGCAGTTGTAGGAACGGACGGAAAGGTCCAGGTCCTCGATCTGCTTGTCCAGCTCGGCGTTGTCGTTGGTGACCTCGGGAGCGAAGATCGAAGCCTCCTCCTCGACCTCGGGGGTCTCGGCAAGGTTCATAAAGGCGGCCATATGCTGGTTGATGATATTGGCAGCCTGGACCACGGCGTCGCGCGGGGCGATGGAGCCGTTGGTCTCGATCTCGAGGACAAGGCGGTCGTAGTCGGTGTGCTGACCGACACGGCAAGCCTCAACGAGCTTGGCGCAACGGGAAACCGGCGAGTACAGCGAGTCGACGTGGATCACACCGATGGGATCGTTGTCGCGCTTGTTGGCCTCGCCAGAAACATAGCCGCGGCCATAGCCGATGCGCATGCTCATGGTGAGATGGCCACCCTCGGTGAGCGTAGCGATGTGCTGCTCGGGGTTGACCAGCTCAAACTCGGACGGAATAAAGAAGTCCGCACCGGTGACCTCGCAGGGGCCGTCAACCGAGATGGTGGCGGTCGCCTCGTCGGTCGTGCCGAGAGCCCTGAAGACAAGACCCTTGACATTCAGGACGATGTCGGTGACATCCTCGACCATGTTAGGGATGGTCATGAACTCGTGCTGCGCACCATCGATCTGAATAGCCTCGACGGCGGCACCCTCGAGCGAGGACAGAAGAACGCGACGAAGGGAGTTACCCAGCGTATCGCCGTAACCACGCTCGAGCGGCTCGACGGAGACACGAGCAGACGTCTCGTTGATCTCTTCGACCTGAACCTGAGGCCTAATGAATTCTGACATGTATTACCTCCAGCCTCAGCAGCCCGGATGGACTACTTAGAGTAGAGCTCGACGATGAGCTGCTCGTTGATATCACCGCTGATCTGCTCACGCGTCGGCAGAGCGAGCACGTTACCAGACAGCTTCTCGATATCGACCTCGAGCCAGCCAGGGACCTCAAAGCGCTCGGAGGAAATCAGGGCCTCCTTGATGGGGAGGAGGTCACGGAACTTCTCGCCGACAGCGACGACGTCGCCGGCCTTGACGCGGTAGGACGGGATGTCCACGCGCTTGCCGTTCACGGTGAAGTGACCGTGACGGACGGACTGACGAGCCTCTTTGCGGGTGCGGGCGAAGCCAAGACGGAAGACGACGTTGTCGAGGCGAGACTCAAGGATGATCATGAGGTTCTCACCGGTGACGCCGTTCATCTTGCGGGCCTTGTTGAAGTAGCCGTGGAACTGCTTCTCCAGAACGCCATAGATGAACTTGACCTTCTGCTTCTCGCGCAGCTGCATGCCGTACTCAGATTCCTTGCGACGGCGCTTGGGCTGACGGATAGATTCCTTCTTGCTGCTGTAACCGAGCTCAGCGGGATCGATCCCGAGCTGACGGCAGCGCTTAAGAACAGGAGTCCTGTCGATTGCCATATTGATACGATCCTTTCAGTTACACGCGGCGACGCTTCTTGGGGCGGCAGCCGTTGTGCGGAATGGGGGTCTTGTCCTGGATGCTCGAGACCTCGAGGCCAGCAGCCTGGAGGGAGCGGATGGCGGTCTCACGACCGGAGCCGGGGCCCTTGACGAAGACGGAAACCTTCTTCATACCGTGCTCCATGGCCTGCTTGGCAGCAGCCTCGGCAGCCATCTGGGCAGCGAACGGCGTGGACTTACGGGAGCCCTTGAAGCCCACCTGGCCAGCCGACTTCCAGGAAATGACGTTGCCCTGGGGATCGGTGATCGAAACGATCGTGTTGTTGAACGTAGAACGAATGTGAGCCTGGCCCACGGAAATGTTCTTACGGTCCGCGCGCTTCAGACGGGCAGCGCGAACGTTCTTCTTAGCAGTAGCCATCTATCTAGCGCTCCTTATTTCTTCTTCTTAGCACCGATCTGACGCTTCGGGCCCTTGCGGGTACGAGCGTTAGTGTGGGTGCGCTGGCCGCGGACCGGGAGGCCCTTGCGGTGACGAAGGCCGCGGTTGCAGCCGATGTCCATAAGGCGCTTGACGTTCTGGTTGCGCTCACGGCGGAGGTCGCCCTCAACCATGATCTGGTTCTTATCGATATAATCGCGGATGGCGTTAACCTCATCCTCGGTGAGGTCCTTAACGCGCGTATCCACGTTAACGTTGCACTCGACGCAGATCTTCGTCGCAGTGGTGCGGCCGATGCCGTAAATGTAGGTCAGACCGATCTCAACGCGCTTCTCACGCGGGAGGTCGACACCATTAATACGGGCCAACGTAGTCTCCTCTCTTAACCCTGACGCTGCTTATGACGGGGGTTCTCGCAAATGACGAGGACCTTGCCATGGCGCCTAATGATTTTGCACTTATCGCACATCTTCTTGACCGAAGGACGTACCTTCATCGTTCTTCCTTTCGGTAGCGCTCAAACTACTTCCCTACTATCTACTCGCCCAGCCGCAGGCGTTTAAAACTATGGCTGGTCTTCACACGCAAACCGACCGTAGGTTGAGCTAAGCCTGCAGTCGGAAAAGAGCGTGTATGCGTGCCGCTATTTATAGCGATAGGTGATGCGGCCGCGGGTCAGGTCGTACGGGGAAAGCTCCACGACAACCCTGTCACCGGGGAGAATGCGGATGTAATTCATTCGGATCTTGCCAGAAATGTTGCACAGAACCGAATGACCGTTCTCGAGCTCGACCTTAAACATGGCGTTGGGCAGCGGCTCTTTTACCGTACCCTCGAGCTCAATTGCGTCTTCCTTCTTCACAAGCAATCATCTTTCTCTAGAAAACGACAGCGATTGAGTATTCTACAACACGTATGTACGCATCGTAATAACTTCGTAATGGCTCCACAACTAAGTGGAACTTGTTACATTTCTCCGCCTTGGAGCGAACACCAAGCACCTTGCGCATCCGTGGTGAGAATCACCGGACCGTCATTGGTAATGGCGACAGTGTTCTCGTAGTGCGCGGCGGGCAGGTGGTCGTTGGTCGTAACAATCCAACCGTCGGAGCCCGTGCTCACATGGTTGGAACCCATCGTAACCATCGGCTCGATGGCAATGACCATGCCGGCCTGGAGGCGAACGCCCCTCCCCTTCTTTCCATAGTTAGGAACGTTGGGGTCCTCGTGCATCACGCGACCAATGCCATGGCCCACATAATCACGAAGCACGCCGTAACCGTGAGACTCGGCGAGGGACTGAACGGCATAACCGACGTCCCCGATATGGTTACCGGGAACAGCCTGCTCGATGGCAGCCTTAAGGCAATCGCGCGTGATCTCGCACAAAGCCTTGGCTTCGGCCGTGGGGGTGCCGACGAAAAACGTCCAAGCGTTATCGCCGACCCAACCGTCGACAACGGCTCCCGTATCGATGGAGATGATATCGCCATCGCGCAGGATCATGTCGGGGTTGGGAATACCATGGACCACGGCATCGTTGATCGATGCGCAAATGGTCCCCGGGAACCCGCCGTAACCCTTAAAGGCGGGGGTGCCGCCATGCATGCGGATAATCTGCTCCGCGAGCTGATCGAGCTCAAAAGTCGAAACGCCGGGGCGCACCATGGCTCCAACGTGGCGGAGCGCCATCTTAGATAGCGCTCCTGCCTTCTTCATCTGCTCGATTTGCGTTGCAGACTTAATCTTGATCATAGACCGAGAGCCTCTTTGACATCCCCGTACACGGTCTCGCGAGCCTGGTCACCGTTGACCGACTTGAGCAGACCCTGGCCACGATAGTAGTCAACGAGCGGGCTCGTGGACTTCTCGTAGACCTCGAGACGGTTCTTGATGGTCTCGGGCTTGTCGTCGTCGCGCTGATACATCTCGCCACCGCACTTGGGGCAGGTGGCATCGGCAGCGGTGCCGGTGTAACCGCAGGCGCGGCAGGTGCGACGCGAAGACAGACGATCGATAATGACCTCGGGGGCCACATCGACCAGAAGGGCGCAATCGATCTCGCGACCCATGGCGGAGAGCTCGGAATCGAGCGTCACAGCCTGAGCGGTGTTGCGCGGGAAGCCGTCGAGGATGAAGCCCTGCTGGGCGTCATCGGCGGCAAGGCGCTCCTTGACAAGGTCGATCACGAGCTGGTCGGGAACGAGCTCGCCAGCGTCCATGTACTTCTTAGCCTGAATACCAAGCTCGGTGCCACCCTTGACGGCAGCACGCAGCAGGTCGCCTGTGGAAATATGGGCGACGCCAAACTCGGCGACGAGCTCCTGTGCGACGGTGCCCTTACCGGCACCCGGAGCTCCGAGCAATACGAGGTTCATGAGCAATCCTCCTCTAGCCTATTTAAAGAATCCATCGTAATCATACATCTTGATCTGGCCTTCGAGCTTATCGACCGTGTCGAGCACGACGCCGACCATGATGAGGATGGACGTGCCGCCAAATGCCTGGATAAGATGGTTACCCGTGAAGGAGAAGATGATCGAAGGCACGATGGCGATGAGCGCCAAAAAGACAGCGCTGGGAAGCGTGATCTTGTTGAGCGCGTTCTTGATGTAGGCCGCGGTAGCCCTACCCGGACGCACGCCCGGAATAAAGCCGCCCTGCTTCTTAAGGTTGTCGGCCGTGTCATCGGGGTTGAACACCATGGAGGTGTAGAAGTACGCGAAGAACACAATGAGGACAACGTTAAGCACCCAGTTGAGCCAACCGGTCGAAAGCGCAGAGGCAACTGCCTGAATCCAGCCGATGCCGGGGAAGAACACGGCAATCTGAGCCGGGAAGTACAGCAGCGCCGAAGCGAAGATGATCGGCACGACACCCGCGGTGTTGACCTTGATGGGCAGGTAGGTGGTCTGGCCACCCATCATGCGACGGCCCACGACGCGTTTGGCGTAGGAGACAGGGATGCGGCGCTGGCCGCGCTCAAGGAAAACAATCAGCGGGATAACCAGCAAAATGATGGCGCAGATGATCACCATGGTGATGATGCCACCGGCATTGCCCTCGGTGCTGGAGAAGATAGCCTGCGGCAGGCCGGCCATGATGTTCGCAAAGATGATCAGCGACATGCCATTGCCAATACCGCGCTGGGTGATGAGCTCACCAATCCACATGATCAGCATGGCGCCCGCAGTGAGCGTGCCGACGATCATGAGGTCGAAGATGATCTCGGGAGCGCCGGCGCCATTGAAGCTGATGCCGAAGCTCTTAAAGAGGAAGAGGTAACCCACGGAGTTGAGGATTGCCAGAGCCAGGGTGAGGTAACGCGAATACTGCGTAATCTTGGTCTGACCGACCTCGCCCTCGCGGGCAAGCTCATGCAGGGAAGGCACAACGGCCTGGAGCATCTGGAGGATGATCGAGCTGGTGATGTAAGGCATGATGCCCAGCGAAAACACCGACACATAGCTCAACGCGCCGCCAGAGAAAAGATTCAGGAGGGCCATAGCACCTGCGGCGACCGAATTGTTATCGGTCGAGAAAAGGCCCAGCATCCCCTGGAAGGGAATGCCGGGCACAGGAACGTGCGCACCAATGCGGTACACGACGAGCATAGCTATGGTAAAAAGAATCTTTTCGCGCAATTCTTTGATGCGGAAAGCATTCTTAAGACCATTTAGCACGGCAGCTCGACCTTTCCGCCGGCGGCCTCGATCTTGGCCTGCGCAGAAGCGCTGACCTTGTCGACCTTGACCGTGAACTTCTTGGTGAGCTCACCATTGCCGAGCACCTTGACGGGCTCGAACTCGCTCTTGGTGATGCGAGCGGCCTTAAGAGCGGCACCGTCAATCACAGCGCCGTCCTCGAACTTACGCTCGAGACGCTCAACGTTAACAGCGGTGTACTCGATACGACGGGGGTTGCGGAAGCCCGGAAGCTTGGGCAGGCGCATAGCCAGCGGAGTCTGGCCACCCTCGAAGCCGGCACCCTTGGTGCCGCCAGAGCGGGAACCCTGGCCCTTCTGGCCGCGGCCAGAAGTGGTGCCGTGACCCGAAGAATTGCCACGGCCGACGCGCTTGCGGTTCTTGGTGGAACCGGGCGCGGGAGTAAGATCGTGAAGCTGCATTTGCTACTCCTCTACAATCTCGACAAGGTGCTTGACCTTGAAGATCATGCCGCGGACGGACTCGTTGTCAGCAATCTCGCGAACCTCGCGGATCCTGTGGAGACCGAGGGCACGGACAGTACGGACCTGGTCCTGCTTGCAACCGTTGGTGCTGCGGACCTGCTTGATCTTGATGGTGTCAGCCATGCTTAGTTCTCCTTACCGACGAACATCTCGGAGACCGTCAGGCCACGGCGAGCCGCGACGTCCTCAGGTCTGGAGAGCTCCTTGAGGCCCTCGACGGCAGCCTTGATGATGTTGAGGCCGTTGTCGGTACCGAGGGACTTGGACAGGACGTTCTTGATGCCAGCAAGCTCAAAGAGGGGACGCACAGCGCCGCCGGCGATAACGCCGGTACCCTCGACAGCGGGCTTGATGATGATGCGGCCGGCACCAAAGTGGCCGAGAACCTCGTGCGGGATGGTGCCCTGCTCGGTCACCGGCACGTGGAACATGTTCTTCTTGGCATCGAGAGACGCCTTGGAGATGGCCAGGGGCACCTCAGCGGACTTGCCCATGCCAACGCCGACGTTGCCCTTGCCGTCGCCAACGACGACGAGAGCGACGAGGCTCATGCGACGACCACCCTTGACGGTCTTCGACACGCGGTTGATGTAAACGACGCGCTCCTCGAACTCGGAGGCCTCGCGCTGCTGCTTCTGATTACGAGCCATGTGCTACATACCTCCTAGAACTCGAGACCGGCGGCACGAGCACCGTCGGCGAGGGCCTTGACGCGGCCATGGTAGATACGGCCACCGCGATCGAAGGCGACCTTGGTGATGCCGGCCTCGATGGCGCGCTTGCCAACGAGCTGACCGACCTTCTCCGCAGCCTCCTTGTTCGAGGTGTGGGTGCCCTTGAACTCGGCCTCGAGGGTCGAGGCAGAGACGAGCGTCAGGCTGGAGCCCTTGCTGTCGTCGATGATCTGGGCATAGATGTTGGCGTTAGTACGGGTCACGCGAAGACGCGGACGCTCGGAGGTACCCGAGACCTTGCCGCGAACACGACGCTGACGACGCTTGAGGCCTTCCAGCTTCGCCTTATGCTTGTTCATACGTAAACTCCTAAAAAGGTTGATCTTGCCAGCACCTGACGGGGTGCTGGTCTTATGCGAGTGAGTCGGTTACGACTACTTGGCGGCCTTACCCAGCTTGCGGCGGATGTGCTCGCCAACGTAGTGGATACCCTTGCCCTTGTAAGGCTCGGGAGGACGATGGCCGCGGATCTCAGCGGCGATCTGACCGACCTGCTGCTTGTTGATACCCTTGACGTTCACGTGGGTGTTGTCGGGAACCTCGAAGGTGATGCCCTCGGGAGCCTCGACGATCACGGGGTGCGAGAAGCCCAGGGAGAACTCGAGGTTCTTGCCCTTCTGCTGCACGCGGTAACCGACGCCGGCGAGCTCGAGCTTCTTCTCGAAGCCCTCGGAAACGCCAACAACCATGTTGTGGATGAGGGCACGGGTGAGGCCGTGGCGGGCACGGGTCTCACGCTCGTCGTCGGGACGGGAAACGGTGAGGACGTTGTCCTCGACGTTGATAGCGAGCTTCTCAAAGACATCGAGCTCGAGCTGGCCCTTGGGGCCCTTGACGACAACGTTGTTGCCGTTGACTGCCACTTCGACTCCGGCGGGAATCTGGACAGGCTTATTACCGATACGAGACACGGTGATCTCCTTTCCTTCTACCTACCGAGCGAATTACCAGACGTAAGCGATGATCTCGCCGCCGACGTTGTGCTTGCGAGCATCGCGGTCGGTCATGACGCCATGGCTGGTGGAAATAATGGCGGTACCAAGGCCACCGCGGACGCGGGGCATGTCGGCAACGCCGGTGTACTTACGCAGGCCCGGCTTGGAAATGCGGCGGATGCCGTTGATGACCTTAGCCTTCTTGGGACCATACTTAAGCGTGATGTGCAGAGTCTTCTGGGGAACGGTGTCCTCGACATCGTAGCCCTCGATGTAGCCCTCCTCGTGCAGAACACGAGCGATCTCGACGAGCTTCTTGCTGCTCGGCATGGAGACCGTGGCCTTGTTCACAGAGTTAGCGTTACGGATGCGCGTAAGCATATCTGCGATCGGGTCTGTAAGGTTCATACAGATTCTCCTTCGTTCTTGATGAACACGTGCTCTTGGTTCTTCGCCGCCCTTAACGGCAAAGCCTTTTTAGCGCGTTTTCCCTGTTCCAAACTGATGCTTGAAACGCTGGTAGTGACTTACCAGCTGGCCTTCTTAACGCCGGGAAGCTCGCCCTTGAGTGCAAGCTCGCGGAAGCAGACACGGCACAGGCCGAACTTGCGGTACACAGAGTGCGGACGGCCGCAGCGCTGGCAGCGCGTGTACTCACGAGTAGAGAACTTCTGCTTGCGATTGCACTTGACGATCATCGATGTCTTAGCCACTTATATCCTCCTCACATAGAGTATTGTTCGCCCCAAGCGCCGCCCCCTTGTGGGAACGGCGCTTATAGGGCAGGTGAACCTATTTCTTGAACGGGAAACCGAAGGCGTCCAGAAGGGCCTTGGCCTCCTCATCGGTGTTGGCGGTGGTCACGAAAGTGATGTCCATACCACGCTGGTGATCGACGGAGTCGAAGTCGATCTCGGGGAAGATGAGCTGCTCGGTGACGCCCATGGAGAAGTTACCACGGCCGTCGAAGCTCTTGGCGGAGATGCCGCGGAAGTCGCGGATACGGGGGATCGCGACGGAGGTCAGACGATCGAAGAACTCCCACATACGGTCGCCACGCAGGGTAACCTTGCAGCCGATCGGCATACCGGCGCGCAGGCGGAAGGTAGCGATGGACTTGCGGGCACGGGTGATCATCGGCTGCTGGCCGGTGATGGCGCGCAGGTCGCGCACGGCACCGTCGATGGCCTTGGAATCGGTAGCGGCCTCACCGACACCCATGTTCACGACGATCTTCTCAAACTTGGGGATCATCATGACGTTCTCGTACTGGAACTTGTCCTGAAGCTGCTGCTTGACCTCGTTGTTGTACTTGGTCTTCAGACGCGGCACATACTTCTCTTCTGCCATTGTTCACTCCTTCTTGGGGTTTTAAGCACGGGGCGTGGCCACGATGGGTTGTCCTCGTGCCTCCTGGCTGCATCCGCGCCGCTCATGGCATTTCGCGGTTTGGACTCGACGCAGCAGGAGCCGACAAAACAATCGGTACTATACGCGCATCGGGAGCGTATTTCCAGAAAAACCTCGTCTGCCTGCACAACTCCACAACTCCCCCGCACAAATGGGTCCCAACAAGCAGTTGCGGTGAAATAGGGACTGTTGGGCGGCCTAACAGGCTTAAACAATCCGTATTTCACCGCAACTTATTGGTGGGGATGCGATTAGCGCTTGCGGGGGACGAGCTTGGTGCGGCGCAGGTGGATCATCTCGGCGGCGATGGAGATAGCGATCTCCTCGGGGTCCTCGGCCTCGATGGCAACGCCGATCGGCAAGTGCAGCCCGTCGATCTGGTCCTGCGTGAAGCCCTCCTGCTCCAGGCGGGCGCGCACAAAGGCCGTCTTGCGACGCGAGCCCAAGCAGCCCAGATAGGCGGGTTTGGCACGCATGGCCTGAATCACCACGTCAATATCGGACTTGTGACCCGCCGTGGCGACGACCACCAGGTCGCGCGGGCCGATGGGGCACTGCTTGCTCAGGCTCTTGTAGTCGACCAGACGACGGTCGTAGACACCGGGCACCCAATCGGGGGTCAGCGTGCCGGGGCGGTCGTCGCACGCCACGACGGCAAAGCCCGCCGCCGTAAGCACCCGCGCCGTCGCGGCGCCCACGTGGCCGCAGCCAAAGATATAGGTCAGGCCCTCGGGGCAGAGCGTCTCGATGTGCGCCGCGGGAATCTCAGAGGCCGCGTTGGTGTAGGTGACCTTACTCCCCTCCTCCACCAGCGAAAGCCCGGGGCAGCCCGCAATGGTGCGGCGCGATTCCTCGCCATGGTACTCGGCCACATCGCCCTCGAGCGCGCTCGCGATAAACGGTTCAAAGACAATGACGAAGTCGCCGATGCGCCGATAGGCCAAGACGTCGGCAACCGACTGGAGCAACGGTACCTTGGTCGCGTCCAGGTGCAGATAGCACAGGCAGACGGCTCCGCCGCAGATCATGCCGGTATCGGAGTTCTCGCCGCCCATGGTGTAGCGGACCAGACGCGACTGTCCCGCGCTCAGGAGTTCGCGCGCCTCATCCAGCGCAAAGAGCTCAATCTTGCCGCCGCCGATAGTGCCCGCCTGGCCACCGTCGGCAAAGACGGCCATCCAGGCGCCCACGCCGCGCGGCGACGACCCCGCCGTGCCGGCCACGACCACGAGCTCGCACGTCTTACCAGCCTTCAGAGCGCCAAGCGCAGCATTCACCACATCGAGCTTTTCCATTGCAATTTCCTATCCCTGGAATACACCGATGAGCATGGCGAGTGCCTCGAGCACGCCGCCGCCGACCGACGTCGCCTTGTCCGAAATGTAGTTGATATAGCTGGCATCGCTGCGCGGGTCGACGTCGGCACATTTAAAGCCCTCGGTCACCTGAACGCCGTTCGCCAAAAGCCCGCGCAGACAGCCATCGATCTGCGTGCACATGGGTGTATCGCCCGCGTAGCCAATCACGTCTCCGGCGCTCACGATGTCGCCGATCGCGCGGTCGGACCAAAACACGCCGGCGGCGGGGCTGTGGATAACGCGCTCTCTGCCATAGCCAGCGATAATGCCCGGCACGCCCGTGTTGGGCTGGGGTGAGCCCTGGGTAATCACGCGGCCCAAAAAATGCCCGCGCATGGTTTCGACCACGGCGTCGCAGTCAACCGGCGCGGTAAAGCCCGGCCCCACGGCGATGACGGCAGGAGCCATGTCGCGCGTGGTACCCAGATTGCGCTTGGCCAGAATCGCGTCTACCACAGCCGCGGGCTTAAGCTCGCCGACCATCTGTGCCTGGGGGTCCACCACCACGGCGACATCCCCCGCCTCGGTAATCTCAAGCGCCTCGGCCGGCGTCCGTGCCAAGCGAGCGCGAACGCCTTCGACCTCGACCTCGCCCAAGCGAATGGCCTCGCAAAAACTGATTGTGCGACGGATGCACGTGGGGACCGCGATATCGGCCATGACAACCGACACGCCGGCGCGCACCAAACGGGCAGCGACACCCGTGGCGATATCGCCGGCGCCGCGAACATAAACGAGCATTCCCGGGGCACCTCCCTGTGCTACGGTTTGAACAGAGCAAAAGCGGTTCGACCGCTACTCTGATGATTATTTATTATCACAGTATTATACGGCGGTGAACAGATGGAAACGACGAGCGGAAACCTTGCCTCCGCGCTCAAGATCGAGCCGGGGATTACCGCGATCATCGGCAGCGGCGGCAAGTCGACCTTGCTGAAGGCGCTGGGTCTCGAGCTCATGCGCGCTGGCGGCAGGGTGCTTCTCTGTACCACCACGCACATGTTCCCCGTCGCCGGCGTGCCATGGGACGGGTCGAGCCGTCGCTTGGACGCCGTGCCTTGGAAGCCGGGGGCCCTGCATGTTCCCGGCTGCACCTGCGAGGCATGCGCGGGCATGAGCCGCGGAGGCATCTGCCAGGCGGGTGTCTTGGACCCGGAGACAGGCAAGCTCTCCGCCCCCGCCGAGCCGCTCAACGAGCTGGCACAGCGCTTTGACTATGTGTTGGCCGAGGCAGACGGTAGCAAGCGACTCCCGCTCAAGGCGCATGCCGCCTGGGAGCCGGTAATTCCCGCCGCCGCGGCAAACGTTGTCTGGGTCGTCGGCGCCTCGGGATTCGGCAAGCCCGTCGCCGAGGTTGTCCACCGCCCCGAGCTCTTTTGCGAGCGTTGCGGCTGCGAGCTCACCGACATCGCCACGCCCGAGCGCGTCGCCCAGGTGCTCAATGCCAAGATGCAAGCGCTGAAGCTCGGCACCACACACGTTGTGCTCAACCAAGTCGACACGCTCAGCGACTCCATGATGGCCGACCGCTTCAAGGCAGCTCTCGACCGCCCCATCGTCGCCACCAGCCTCAAATAGCCGGCGCTGCCCCAGCAGACCTATAAGTTGCGGTGGAATAGTTCCTGAAACGGCCTATTTGGCGGCTAAACAGGAACTATTCCACCGCAACTGCGGAGGGGAATCCGGTGATCTTCCTGCTAGCGGGGCACGTAGCGGCCGGGCTGGGCTCCGGTGGGCTCGCCGTCGCGTGCCGCCAGCACGCCGTTCACAAACACGGCCTTGGCGCGGCCATGTGCCTCAAAGCCCTCGAGCGGCGTGTAGTCCACAGCCTGATGTTGCGTCGCCGCGCTAATGGTCCAGCGCGCCTTGGGATCCCACACGCACACGTCGGCATCGGCGCCCTCGGCAAGACAGCCCTTGCGCGGATACATGCCAAAGACGCGCGCCGGGTTCTCGCTCATCAAGCGGCACAGATCCTCGGGACCCAGCTGTCCCTCAAAGCTCGTGGCAATCGCGACGGGACGATGCTCCACGCCGGGCCCGCCGTTGGGAATCGCGCGGAAATCGTCGCGTCCGCGGTCCTTTTGACCGTGCAGGTTAAAGCTGCAATGATCGGTCGCAATAGTATCGATCTCGCCGGCCACAAGCGCCTCGCGCAGCGCGGCACGGTCACCGGCATGGCGCAGCGGCGGGCTCATCACGTACTTGGCGCCCGCAAAGCCGTCCTCGCCCTGCTCCAGGTAGCAAGTATCGTCGAGCATCAGATACTGAGGGCAGGTTTCGACATAAATGTTCTTCTGCCCGCGCGCCTTGGCGGCACGGATGGCCTCGAGCCCCAGCTTGGTCGAAAGGTGCACCACGTTGACCGGAGCGTCCCCGGCCAAGTGCGCCAGATACAGCAGGCGGCTCACGGCCTCGGCCTCACACACGTCCGGACGGCTGAGCGCATGCCCCTCGGGCCCATGAATCCCCTGCTCGTACACGCGCTTCTGCAGTTCATTCACCAGCGTACCGTTCTCGCAATGCACGCAGAGCATGCCGCCCACGCGCTTGAGTTCCTCCAGCACCTCGAGCGTCTCGGCGTCGTCCAGGCGCAGGTGGTCATAGGCAAAGTAGGTCTTAAACGACGACACGCCCGCCTCGCGCATGGCCGAAAGATCGGCGCGGTTGCGTTCATTCCACTCGGCGAGTGCCATATGAAACGCGTAGTTGGCCGTGCAGGTTCCGTCGGCGCGGCGATGCCACTCGGCCAAGGCATCGGGCATGGTCACGCCGCGATCGGCCGTCGCGTAGTCCACGATGGTCGTCGTACCGCCGCAGGCAGCCGCACGCGTACCGGTCTCAAAGCTATCGGCCGTCCAATCCATGCCAGTCCAGCACTGCATGTGCGTGTGGCCGTCGATAAAGCCGGGGAACACCCAACAGTCGGTGGCGTCCTGGACGGTATCGCCCTCGCCCGGCTCGATTGCCGCGGCAATCCGCACAATCTTATCGCCCTCCATGGCAAGATCGGCGCGGCGAAGCCCCTGGGGCGTCACGAGCGCGCCGTTTTTGATGATGATCATAATTGCTCCTTATTGATTGATGCAGTTGGCCACGCGATCAAAATACGAGCAGGCGGCGATATGCTCCGTTATGCGTTGCTGTCCCTTGGCGGTATCGACGTCCCACAGCTCGTAGGCACGCGCCTCGACCAGCACCACGTCGGTACGGTCCTTGAGGATCGAACCGCCGCCGTCCTTGCCCTCAAGACACATAAGTGCATCGAACAGTTCCGCCGGAAAGAGCACCGGGCTCGAAGGCTCACCGTTGCACGCAAGACGCACCGGATGTTTGCGGCCACACTCGTCAAACGCACGAACCATAGCCTCAAAAGAACCCGAACTCACGAGCGGCTGGTCGCCCGGCAAAAAGAGGCAACCTTTCCAGTTGCGTTCGACTCCCCATGAAAGGCCCGCACGGACGCTTTCGCTGCGCAGCTCGCCATCGTGCAGCACGCACGGGCAATGCTTGTCCTCGCAAATCTGAGCGACCTCGGACCAACGCGTCGAAACCACGACGTCAAAGCCCCGGGGAACCGAATCGATGGTCCGGGCAATCAGCGGCTCGCCATAGATATCGGCAAGCATCTTGTTAGAGCCAAACCGCTTGCCCTCGCCCGAAGCCATAATGACGCATCCAAGTTTCATGGTGATACCTCCCCTGAAACCATCGTACCCATAACTCGCGCCGCGGGCATCCACATCGAAAGCGCTTATCCCGCACGCCCACGATGCAAAAAGGGGGCACCCCGCCGGTTGGCAGAGCGCCCCCTTTACATGGCTTACCTCAGCCCGGCTTTAGGCCTGGAGCCAACGGGCGGTGTTACGCTCGTCGAGGGCCTTGAGGGTAGCGGCGGGATCGGCAACCTTCTGCAGGAACATCATGGCAGCGATGGCGTACGGCTTGTAGCTGGCCTCCTTGTACATGCCCACGCGGTGCATGTCGAAGACGTCGGCGTTAACCTCGCCGTGCTCGCAGGAGACACCGGAGATGTCGGCGGGCAGCGGGTGCATAAAGATGGTGTCCTGGCCGTTGGCGGTCTTCTCCATGAGTTCGGTCGTAGAGCACCAGTCCTGATGGGTGGCGTTCTGGGCGAGCAGCTCCTTCTCGAGCGCTGCGATGCCGGCGTCATCGCCCTCGGCGTACAGGTTGGTACGCTTCTCCATGGCGGCAAACGGAGCCCAGCTCTTGGGGATCACGATGTCGGCGCCCTCGAAGGCCTCGGCCATGGTGTTGACCTGCTTAAAGGTGGTGCCGGACTCGGCGGCATAGCCCTTGGCGCGCTCGACGACCTCGGGCATGAGGTCGTAGCCCTCGGGGTGGGCCAGGGTGACGTCCATGCCAAAGCGGGGCAGCAGGCTGATCAGCGACTGCGGGCAGGACAGCGGCTTGCCGTAAGAGGGCGAATAGGCCCAGGTGACGGCAACCTTCTTGCCCTTGAGGTTCTCAAGGCCGCCAAACTCGTTGATGAGGTAGAGCATGTCGGCAGAGGACTGCGTGGGGTGGTCGGAATCGGACTGCAGGGAGATGAGCGTGGGGCGGTGATCCAGAACGCCGTCCTCGTAGGCCTGCTGCACGGACTCGGAGACCTCGGCCATGTAGGCGTCGCCCTTGCCGATGTACATGTCGTCGCGGATGCCGATGACGTCGGCCATGAAGGAGATCATGGTAGCGGTCTCGCGGACGGTCTCGCCGTGGGCGATCTGGGACTTCTTCTCGTCCAGGTCCTGCAGCTCAAGGCCGAGCAGGTTGGCGGCCTTAGAGAAGGAGAAGCGCGTACGGGTGGAGTTGTCGCGGAACAGGGAGACGGCCAGGCCCGAGTCGAAGATCTTGGACGAAACGTTGTTCTCGCGCAGCTCGCGCAGGGCGTCGGCGACGATGTAGAGAGCCTTGAGTTCATCGGTGGTCTTGTCCCAGGTGTGCAGGAAGTCGCTGCCGTACATACCCTTAAAATCGAGGCCGTTCAGCTGCTCGACGAGCTCGGTAAACTTAGCGTCCATGGAAATGTCCTTTCTAAAGATGAAACGATCGCAATGAGTAGATGTGCTCCGGCATGCGCGTGTGGCCAGAACATGCAGAGCACCATGACGAGGACCCGCCACCGTTGAGGAAGCATGGGAGATAACGACCGCGGGCCCCAAGTCAACAGGGGGTGCCGGGGACACGAGCGGCCCCCGGCTCAACAAAATCGAGGAATGGGACTAATCGATCTTGTTGTTGGTCAGACCGGCGCGGAACACGGTGGCGTCGCCATCGGCCTGGCTCGGATCGTAGAGGTTCAGGGCAGCCACGTACATGGCGGCAGCGGTGACCAGGTCGTCCTTGTAGGTGACCTCGTTGGGAGCGTGAGCCTGAGACTCGGCACCCGGGCCAAAGCCCACGCAGGGGATGCCGTAGCGGCCCTGGATGGAAACGCAGTTCGTGGAGAAGGTCCACTTGTCGCACAGCGGGCGACCGGTGCGCTTGTCCATGCTGGGCTCGCAGCCGATGCGCTCGTCACCGAACATGGCCTTGTGGGCGTCGACGAGGGCCTTGACGTGCGGAGCGGTCTCCTTGTTGATCCACGTGGGGAAGTAAGCCTCGGTCTCGTAGACCTCGCCGGTCCAGGACGGACGGTCGTACATGTACATGGAGACCTTCACGTCGTCGCCGTACTTCTTGGCGGCCGGCAGGTTACGGATCTCGTCCAGGCAGGACTCCCAGGTCTCGCCGGCGGTCATGCGACGGTCGATGGAGATGGCGCAGGAATCGGCCACGGCGCAGCGGCTGGGGCTGGTGTAGAAGATCTGGCTGACGGTGCAGGTGCCGCGGCCCAGGAAGCGGGCATCCTCGTAGTGCTCGGGGTTGTACTTGGGGTCGAGCATCTTGACGAGACCCTTGATGTCGGTCGACTCGTCGCAGCCGTTGTTGTTGAGGGCGCGGACGTCGGCGATGATGTCGGCCATCTTGTAGATGGCATTGTCGCCGCGGTCGGGAGCAGAGCCGTGGCAGGAAGTGCCGTGAACGTCGACGCGGATCTCCATGCGGCCGCGGTGGCCGCGATAGATGCCGCCGTCGGTGGGCTCGGTGGAAATGACGAACTCGGGCTTAATGCCGTCCTTGTTGTAGATGTACTGCCAGCACATGCCGTCGCAGTCCTCTTCCTGGACGGTGCCGACGACCATGATCTTGTAGCCCTCAGGGATGAGGCCCATGTCCTTCATCATCTTGGCAGCGTAGGTAGCGGAAGCCATGCCGCCCTCCTGGTCAGAGCCGCCGCGGCCGTAGATGATCTCATCGGTCTCGTAGCCCTCATAGGGATCGGCGTCCCAGTTCTCGATGTTGCCGATGCCGACGGTGTCGATGTGGGAGTCGATGGCGATGATCTTGTCGCCCTCGCCCATAAAGCCCATGACGTTGCCCAGGCCGTCGACCTTGACCTCGTCATAGCCAAGGCTCTCCATCTCGGCCTTGATGCAGGCGACAACCTCGCCCTCCTCGCAGGACTCAGAGGGACGGGAGATCATGGCGCGCAGGAAGCGAGTCATATCAGCACGATGGGACTCAGCAGCAGCCTTGATAGCGTCGAAATCGAGTTCTTTAGCCATTGTTCATAACCTTTCAAACGAAGGAATCTACCTGTGAGGTGGCGGAGCGATACCTATTTACTCCGCCCCAACGATTAGCAAGTGGGATATTCGCCTTCCCAGACAATGCGGCGATACTGGTCGGGGTCCGTGTCACCTTCCGTGGAGAAGCAGAGCACGGAGCTCGTCTTGTCCAGGCCGATGAGCTCCTTGAGCTCGGCATACTCGGGATCGAGCATGAGGGTCTCGACCAGGCCGGTGGTCACCGCGCCGGACTCGCCGGAGATGACGCGCGGGTCGCCCTTCTCGGGAGCGCCCAGGGTGCGCATGCCGCGAGCGGTGACCCAGTCGGGGCAGGACACGAAAGCAGTGGTGTGGTTGCGCAGGATATCCCAGCCCAGGATGTTGGGCTCGCCGCAGCACAGGCCGGCCATGATGGAGGGCATGTCGCCGTCCACAATGCGGGGATCGCCGTCGCCGGCGGCAGCGCCCTTGTACAGGCAGGCGGCCGGAGCGCACTCGACCACAACGAAGGTGGGCGGGTTATCGGGATACAGGTTGGTGAAGTAGCCCACCACAGCGCCGGCCAGAGAGCCTACGCCAGCCTGGACAAAGACATGCGTCGGGCGGTTGATGGCCATCTCGCGCAGCTGCTCGGCAGCCTCGGAAGCCATGGTGCCGTAGCCCTCCATGATCCAGGACGGGATCTTCTCGTAGCCCTCCCAGGCGGTGTCCTGAACGATGACGCCGCGCTCGCAGGCATCGGCCTCGGCGGCGGCCATGCGCACGCACTCGTCGTAGTTGACCTCTTCGATGGTCACCGTGGCGCCCTCGGCGGCGATGTTATCGAAGCGGGGCTTGGTGGAACCCTTGGGCATGTGCACGACGGCCTTCTGGCCCAGCTTGTTGGCAGCCCATGCCACGCCGCGGCCATGATTGCCGTCGGTAGCGGTAAAGAAGGTGGCCTGGCCAAAGTCCTTGGCAAGCTGATCGGAGGTCAGGTAATCGAAGGTGCACTCGGCAACGTCCTTGCCGGTCTCGTCGGCAATGTAGTTGGCCATGGCAAACGATCCGCCCAGAACCTTAAAGGCGTTGAGGCCAAAGCGATAGCTCTCGTCCTTAACGCACAGGTTGGACAGACCCAAGCGCGCAGCCTGACCGTCCAGGCGGGCAAGCGGGGTGACGGTATATTGAGGGAACGACTGGTGGAAGGCGCGGGCCTTCTTCACGTGGTCGAGGCTCATGATTCCCAAGTGCTTGTCATCGCTCTTGGGCATCGTGTTGCCCGCCCACTGGATCTTATCGGCCATACGGTGAACTCCTTAAGTCCTCTCTTGCCGGCCCCCGCATACGCGTTTCAGCCCATTCCCATTCATGCGACTGAACTTTTATGTGGATGCCAAACAAAAAGTTTGTTAGCACTGTTCTATCACACTTTTTGATTGGCAAACCTAACAAATTGTTTGTTGCCGTAATCGGTACTTTTTCGCCGCCGAACGGTCATGAATTGCCTTGTTGATGGATTTGTTTGCGAACAGATGTGGTTTATGGCAAAGTGTGCCCAAACTAATTTTTAGGAAGGCACCCATGACCCCCGCACAGATTGAGTTTTACAAGCGCCTCGCACACGGCCTGGCGCTCCAATTTGGCCCCAACTGCGAAGTCGTCGTCCACGATCTGGAGACCGAGGACGTGGACCACTCCATCGTAGTGATCGAAAACGGCCACGTCAGCGGGCGCAAACTGGGTGACGGCCCCAGCCATATTGTGTTTGAGTCCATGCACGAGGGCAGCACCGACGTACACGACCGCGAGCCGTACCTCACTAAAACCACCGATGGCAAGCTGCTCAAGTCCTCGACCATCTTTATCCGCAACGACGAAGGCAAGCCCGTCGGCATTTTGGGCATCAACTTTGACATTACGCTTATGAAGGCTTTTGAGCGTTCGCTCGACGCCTTTACCGGCACCGGCGGCACGGGCTATACCGAGCCCGAGCCCATTACCAAGAACATCGGCGACCTGCTCGAGGACCTGCTGCACGAGTGCGAGCAGTTTGTGGGCAAGCCCGCGGCACTCATGACCAAAGACGAGCGCATTCGTGCCATTGGCTACCTCGACCGTCGCGGCGCCTTCCTCATTTCCAAGTCGAGCGAGCGCGCCTGCGAGTTCTTTGGCATCTCCAAGTACAGCTTCTATAGCTACCTCAATGAGGCCAAGGCGGCGGCCGGCGACAAGTAGGCACTCGCCTGGATTGCCCCTCGCCTTTTGGGTGCGAGTTCTGGAAAGCACGAATCCAAGACCGGGCCGCTTGGGAAGTTCCATATAATCGATGTCATTAGTATTTCGAAAGGATGGAACAGAATGGCGTTGAGCAAGGCATCATGCACCGGTCGCGGATTGATTCCGGCAATTGGTGGACATGTGCACCGCA
>CABURG010000008.1 GCA_902493835.1 uncultured Collinsella sp.
CGGCAACGACCTCGCCGTTGATGGCCCCGTGCTGCAGGGCAACGTTGTAGATGCTCATCCAGAGCACCATGCAAAAGCACATGATAAAGGTGAACAGCAGGCTCTCTCGTTTGTTGATAGGCATAAAGGGCAGATTCCTCTCTGTGTTGTACCGCGGCGCCACGCAACAAAAACGGGCGGGCAAGATGGAGCTGTTGGAACTTCATCTCGCCCGCCCGTGGTACGCGCGTCTGCGACTACTTATGTGGTGGAACCAGCCTAGCACGAAACGCATGCGCTTCGTAAGCGTTGAGTTTATGAAGATGCAGGGCACCGATAATCCCCCGACCCCATAAGTTGCGGTGGAATACGGACTGTTTTGACCCTTTAAGCAGCAATTCAGTCCCTATTTCACCGCAACTCATTTGGTGCAAAGTAACCTGTCCCCCTTGTACCAATTAGCTGGTGTGGCGCCAGCGAGGGTCGGTGAGCGTACGCGCCACACCCAGACCAACGGGCAAAAACGCCACGATGAGCACCGCACGCACAAACCAGCCGAGCATATTGACCGTGTCGAAAGTGCACATGTAATACATCGAGCGATACAGATACAAGCCAGGCACCATAATGACAATTGATGGCACCGTGAGGGCGATGCGTGGGTAGGTGAGCTTGATTTCGGCCAAGCTCGCGAGCAGCCCCGATACCAGCGCACCGGTAAACGCAGCCGCCTCGGGAGGCATGCCCGCACTCAGGCCCAAGAAGGGAAGCAGCGTCGGCGCATCGACGAGCGTAAGGCGCAAGGTATTAGACACGGCGCCGATGAACCCTGCCGCCGCTGCCATCTTTACCGGACTGTTGAACATAACCGAGAAGCCAAATACGCCGATAAAGCTCATCAGCATGCGCAAGAGCGTAAGAGCCAGCGGTGAGAGACCAAGCGGGGCGAAGTCATCCGGCGCCAGTCCCACACACTCGGCAACCATCCAGCCTACGAGGGTCGCCATCACGATAATCGACACAGCATACGAAAGACGCTCGATGCCGCTTCGCATGTCGAGCTTAGCGATGTCGAGGCCTGCCGTAATGAGGGGAAAGCCGGGAATCACAAAGAGCATGGCGCCGATATAGCCTTCTTGGTGCGACATTGCCCCCGGTACGACCTGGCCAAGGCCGAGCAATGCCAGCAGATACGAAACGCAAGCGAGCGCAACGCCGATCGTCAGCGCGCTAAACTGGCCAAGGCCCTGCTTGAGAATATGGGAGCGAGCAAAGTTGCCGACACCAGCGCCTACGAATGCGCAGGCCATCTCGATAGGGCCGCCGCCGAGCAAAAAGACGAAGGCACCGCAAGCACAGGCTGCCGCAAGGCCCTGTTGCCAGGGAGAGTAATCGGGCTTTGAGCTCTCAACAGTCTTGAGCATCTCGTGGTACTCGTGTACGGTAAACCGGCGTCCGTAAATCTCGATTTCCTTTAGGAAGCTCTCCATCATCCAAATGCGATGAGTATTGACCCCCGTTGTGGGTAGGCTGACGACCTCGTTAAAGCAGTGGCCATCTTCGATGCAGGTGCACTCAAACGACAGAAGACTCAGGTCGACGTGAATCGTGACGCCGAGTACGGCAGCAACACGATTCATGGTATCGCGCACGCGCCAGGCACCTGTTCCGCTTGCCAGCATGAGCATGCCGGTGCGGCAGATAATGGATGACTTATCGGTGAGCGGCGCATCGACGGCAAGTTCATTGCCTGCCGTCACGATCTGGTGCCAGTCAGTTTTCATATGGAGTGCGCCGGCACGAGCGCCGTGGTGCATAGGGACTCTCGAAAGCAGCGAGTCCAGGCGCGAAGACTGTGGGGGCTCTGCTGATTCGACCTCGTCCTCGTCGGGCTCTTCACCAACAAGGTCGAAGGCATCGAGCGACGCCGGCTCGCGACGATCGATCAGCTCCTCGTCCTCATCATCAAAGTAGTTGAACTGATCGAGCATGTCCTCTTCGATTGCACGCTCGCTCGCGTCGTCCATATAGACGCTCCCTTCCTGCCGACTAACTCCCATCCTAGGCAGCGACGGCTAAAGGAAACATAAAAGAGACGACTGTCATGCGAGCCATATGCACAATAGCCGTTGGGTAGTCGTTTAAGAACCCAATGACTATTGACGGCCAAGGCAACGCCGATGCCTTGGCAACGACAGCGAAAACCCGCCAGAGCGAGCAAGGTGCCTTACAAGAACTGTCCCCAAGTGTCGGCACAAAAGGAACGTCCCTAAGTGCCAACCATGGCAACGCCGCAGGTAGAGGACGGACAGCGAGCGACGTCCAGAGCGAACAAGTTGGCATGAAAAAGGCAAGGCATAGACCTTCTGGTCATGCCTTGCCTTTTGAATGACAAATTGTCGCCCTGGGCGGCGCGCAGCGTCGGCCGGTCCGCCGTTCGGTAGAACGGCGGAACCAATTAGTACATCTTTGCGCCGGCGGGGATGGAAGCGTCGAGCTGAATCAGGTTGAGGCGCTCCTCGCCCTCCTCCTCGTGGATGGCGCTGATCAGCATACCGCAGCTGGGAATACCCATCATCTTGCGCGGAGGCAGATTGGTGATGGCGAGCAAGGTCTTGCCGACCAGGTCCTCGGGCTCATAGTAGCCATGGATGCCGGAGAGGATGGTGCGGTCGGTGCCGGTGCCGTCGTCGAGCGTAAAGTTCAGCAGCTTCTTGGACTTCTTGACGGCCTCGCATGCCTTGACCTTCACAGCGCGGAAATCGCTCTTGGAGAAGGTATCAAAGTCGACGAATTCCTCGAACAGCGGCTCAACGGCGATCTTGGAGTAATCGAGCGTGGGCTTGAGCGGCTTAACGAACGGGCTTGCGGCGTTGCCGGCCTCGGCAGCCTTGGCAGCGGCGGCACCGGACTGGAAACCCTTCTCGGGCTTCATGTGCGGGAACAGCAGGACGTCGCGAATGGAAGCCTGGTTGGTGAGCAGCATGACCACGCGATCGATACCGATGCCGATGCCGCCCGCGGGAGGCATACCGTACTCGAGGGCGCGCACGTAGTCCTCGTCGTACTCCATAGCCTCGTCGTCGCCGCCGGCCTTCTCAGCCATCTGGGCAGCAAAGCGCTCGGCCTGGTCGACCGGGTCGTTGAGCTCGGAGAATGCGTTGGCGTACTCGTGGCCGGCGATGACCAGCTCAAAGCGGCGCGTCAGGCGCGGATCGTCCTCAAAACGCTTGGCAAGCGGGCTGACCTCGATGGGGTAATCGCATACGAAGGTCGGGTTGACGATGGTGTCCTCGCCCAGCTCATCGTAAATCTCGGCGATGATCTTGCCAGCAGTCCACTCGGGCTTAATCTCCAGGCCCTTCTCGCGTGCGGCGGCGGCAAGCTCCTCGACCGGCGTGTCGATGGTGACCTGCTTGCCGAGCACGTCCGAGACGATGTCGGTCATGGGACGGCTTGCCCACTCACCGGAAAGATCGATGGTCTGACCCTGGTACTCAATGACCTCGGGGTTGCCGATGGCCTTGTTGGCAGCCTTGATGACACCCTGGGCGAGTGCCTTCATGCCCTCGAGATCGGAGAAGGCACGATAGGCCTCCATCGTGGTGAACTCGGGGTTGTGGGTGAGGTCCATACCCTCGTTGCGGAAGATGCGGCCAATCTCGAAGACACGCTCAAAGCCACCGACGATGCAGCGCTTGAGGTGCAGCTCGGTAGCAATGCGCAGGTAGCACTCTTGATCGAGCGCGTTGAAGTGCGTGATGAACGGCTTAGCCGTAGCGCCACCCTGGATAGTCTGCAGAATGGGGGTCTCGACCTCCATGTAGCCGTCGGACTCCATAAAGCGGCGGAAGGTGGAGAGAATCTGCGAGCGCTTGCGGAAGGTCTCGCGAACATCGTCGTTGGCAATCAGGTCGACATAGCGCTGACGATAACGGGTCTCCTTATCGGAAAGACCGTGGAACTTCTCGGGCAACGGACGAACGGCCTTGGAGAGCAGGGTCGCGCTCTTGGGGGCAACGGAGAGCTGGCCGCGCTTGGTGCGAACAACCACGCCGGTCACGCCCAGGATGTCACCAAGGTCGAGAGCCTTGAGCGTATTCCAAGCTGCCTCGTCCATGTCGTTGATGCGGCAGAACAGCTGAATCTCGGCGGTAGCGTCACGCACGACGATAAACATGATCTTGCCCTGGCCACGCTTGGCGACCACGCGGCCGCCGATCTTCACGACGTCCTCAGTATCCTCGCCATCGGCAAGATCGGCATATTTGGCCTCAATGTCAACGACATAGTCCTCGATCTCGGAGTGCTCGGGATAGGGGTTCTGGCCCGCCTCGAACAGGGCGGCGCGCTTTGCCAGACGCGTGGCGCGCTCGTCGTTGAGCGTCGAGGCCTGATCGGCGACGTTCTGGTTCTCTGCCATAAGTTAGCTCCTCAAACTAAAACGCTCCCCAGGATTCGGTCCCAGGGAGCGAAAACATACCTTTACGCGGGACCGTGGTCTAGCGTGCGATCTTGGCGATGGTGTAGACGCGGGTCTTGCCAGAAGGCGTAACGACCTCAACGGAGTCGCCCTCGCCGTGACCGATGATGGCGTGACCGACCGGAGACTCGTTAGAGATCTTGTGCTCGAGCGAGTTGGTCTCGGTGGTACCGACGAGTGTGACTTCCATGACCTCACCGTTGGGATCGATCAGAGAAACGGTGGAACCGATGGAGACGGTCAGATCACCCGTGGTGGCAGCAACCTGAGCGTTGGCGAGGATGGCCTGAATCTCGGCAATGCGAGCAGCATTCTGGGCCTGCTTGTCCTTGGCGGCATCGTACTCGGAGTTCTCCGAAAGGTCGCCGAACGCGCGGGCTTCCTTGATGTCCTCGACGATCTCCTTGGCGTAATCGCCCTCACGCCAAGCGAGCTCCTCGACGAGCTTCTGGCGGCCCTCAGCGGTCAGTACGATCTGGCTTGCGTCCATACGGATATCTCCCCAACTATGATGTAACGATCAACTGTCAACAAAACGAAAAAGACCGGCTAGCCTGCGGGCAAGCCGGTCAGGTGCTCACCCCAAAGGGATGGGACTACTCTGCGTCCGCGTCGCTGTCCTCTGCCTGCTTTTTCTTGGCAGCAGCGAGCTTGGCCTCGAGCTCTGCGATCTCCTTGTCCTCCTTGGACTCCTCGACCACAACGTCCTCGGCCTGCTTGGTTTCGCCCTTATCGTCGCCCTCCATACCCTCGCGGATATTCTTGACGGTAGAGCCGAGAGACTTGCCGAGCTTCGGCAGGTTCTTAGGCCCGAAGATGATCAAGACAACGATGAGAATAATGATGAGCTCAGGAGCCCTCAGTCCAAACATGTAGACCTCCACAATACAGCGAGACAAGCTCGAATGAGTATACCGCGGGTGCCGCGGTATCACAACAATAGCTAAAAAAAGGGACCGCAAGAAGCGGTCCCTCCTCATGCTCTGGTCGGGTTGACTGGATTTGAACCAGCGACCCCTGCGTCCCGAACGCAGTGCTCTACCAAACTGAGCCACAACCCGTTAGCTCGACTATAGTAACAAAGATTTTCGCCGCGTGCTAGAGAAATTTTTATTTCTTTGGCGCGTCGATTTGAACCGTGTTGGGAATAAGCTCAGTCGTGCAGGCCCACCAGCCATTTTGCTGGGCAGCTCCCGCAAGATGGGCTGCTGCAGCGACGGTATCACAAATGGCAAACGAGCAGGCACCCGAACCGCACACGTCCACGGCAACGGTTCCCTCCTGTGCGCGCAGCCAGTCGAGAACCGCCTGGATCCGCGGCTCCATCTGCGCGGATATGACGCCCAGATTGTTATGAACGAGCGCATATGCCGCCTCGGCATCGCCGGCGCGTAAGACAGAAGCAATCGCATCGGGTTTTTCCGCGGGCACCGGGCTCTCATCAAATCGTCGATACGCTTCAACCGTTGAAACGCTCGTCTCGTGCGGTTTGACCAATACGACAGGTGTCGCCGGAAGCACAGGATACTCAGTGGCCAGCACATCTCCCCCGCCGACGTAGAATGCGGGACTCGTGTGCAAAAAGAACGGCACGTCGGCGCCGATACCGCGAGCGATGTCATCGAGCGCGGGGTCGGCGCGGTCGATACTCCACAGCTCGGCCAAGGCAACGATGACCGCGGCGGCATCCGTCGAGGGGCCTCCCAGGCCGGCGCACAGCGGGATACGCTTTTCGATCGTCACGCACACGTTGGCATCGCGACCGTAATGCTCGGCCATAGCGATTGCCGCCCGATAGGCCGTATTTTTTTGCATGGGAAAATCGGATGCCGGAACCGTCTGGACGGTCAACGCCTGCGCCGGCGTGACCGTCACGGTATCGGCTAGACCGACGGCTGCCATCAGGGAATCGACCCTGTGATAGCCGCGGGCGTCGCGCTCGGTATGAACCCCCAGATAGAGGTTAATCTTTGCCGGCGCGGTCAGGATGAGGGACCGATCGGTCACCGTTAGTGCTCCTCGAGCTGGTTGCCGAGCGGGGTAAAGATATGTTCGCCGCTCTCGGGGTCGAACAGTTCGACCTGGCCGGTAAGGACATCGATGTACTGGTAGGACTGACGCGATTTGCGGCCGCGACGCTCGTCAACCTCAACGATAAAGACAGCGGGGTGGACGCTCTTGATGGTGCCCATGCGCTCGATGACGCGGGTACGGCCCATGTTGGCCTTAACCTTGACGCGATCGCCCACCATATCGGTCAGCTTCTCGTGGATGTCGTCGACGTGATTGACTTCCATCTCTTCCATGAATAGGGCCTCCAGAGGGTGCAATTCAAAAAGGGGATAATACCCCTAAGATAGACAAAACTCTAATACTATAGCACCCTGTTGCAGCCATACGCAAGCAGCTAAAAAAGCCCCGTCTCAAATACGCTCCAGACGACAACTTCGCATGACCAGTTGTTACGCGGTTTGGTAAAACCGCGTAACCTAAAGATTGTCTGTGTCCAGAACGATGGTGAACGGACCGTCGTTGACCAGGTCGACCTTCATATCGGCGCCAAAGATACCGTGCGCCACATGCTCAACGTCCTGAGCGACGAGTGTCAAAAAGTACTCGTAAAGTTCGTTAGCGACATCGGGCGCGCCGGCGTCCGTAAACGACGGACGGCGGCCGTGGCGGCAGTCGGCAAACAGCGTGAACTGCGACACCACGAGCACCTCGCCGTCGACATCCGCCAGCGCCAAGTTGGTCTTGCCGTTCTCGTCCTCGTTGATACGCAGCCCGCGGAGCTTGCCCCACAGCTTGTCGGCTTCGGCGCGTGTATCGCCGTTGCCCACGCCCAGCAGCACCAAGTAGCCGCGTCCAATACGGCCCACGCACTCGCCGTCGACTGTCACGCTGGCGTTGAGCACGCGCTGCACCACCGCACGCACGGTCTACTCCTCGCCCGTCAGCTTGGCGGACAGATGCTCGAGCGCATGGAAACGATGGCTGATGGCGTTCTTCTCGTCCGCCGTGAGCTCGGCCATGGTCTTGCCCGGCGTATCGACCGGCAGGAACAGCGGGTCGTAGCCAAAACCGTGTTCGCCGCGGCCCTCGTGCGCGATAACGCCTTCGCAGGCGCCCTCGCCATAGGTGACCAGGCCGTCCGTATCGATAAGCGCGACGACGCTCATAAAGCGCGCGGTACGGTCCTCGTCTGCCACGCCTTCCAGGTTAACGAGAAGCTTGGCGTTGTTGGCGGCATCGTCGCCATGCACGCCCGCATAGCGCGCGCTATACACGCCCGGCTCGCCGTCCAACGCATCGACGACCAAGCCGGAGTCGTCGGCGATGGCCATAAGGCCCGTCTCCTCGACCGCAGCCTGCGCCTTGATGATGGCGTTCTCCAAAAACGTCGTGCCGTTTTCCTCGGGGTCCTCAAAATCGCCCAGCTGGCCGAGCGCCACAAAGCGCACCTAGGGCATGACCTTGCCCAAAATGGCCTCGATCTCGGTGAGCTTATGGGCGTTGCCGGTTGCCACGACGATGGTCGCCGCCGGGTCGAGAGTGTCGATGTCAATCTTCTCAAGTGCCATAGCTGGCCTCCTTTGTCTCTATAGCAATGCCGAGTTGAGGACGACGAGGACGTCGGCCTCTCTCCCGTCTCAATCAACGGCAGTCTTATACTTCGACGTTTTCCCAGATAAAACCTGCCAAAATAAACCTGTCCCTTTTTGGCAGGTTAGGCGAGGGCTTGGCGCTGAAGCTCGATGAGCTCGGCGATACCCTTGTCACCCAGGTCGAGTAGGGCGTTGAGACGCTTGCGATCGAAGGGCGCCTGCTCGCCGGTACCCTGGAGTTCGATCATCTCACCGGAATCGGTGGCGACGAGGTTCATGTCGACCTCGGCGTGGCTGTCCTCGGAATAATCCAA
Organism: uncultured Collinsella sp.; assembly: GCA_902493835.1. Taxonomy (GTDB): domain Bacteria; phylum Actinomycetota; class Coriobacteriia; order Coriobacteriales; family Coriobacteriaceae; genus Collinsella. Next base: position 8,382 of record CABURG010000008.1, read on the forward strand.
GTCGAGCAGGGTGTTGCCGTCGACGACGCCCATGGAAATGGCGGCAACCTGGCCCGTGAGCGGGATGCGCTCGAGTTTTCCCGCCTCGACCCACATGGCAAGGGCGTCGTGCAGCGCCAACCAGGCACCGGTAATGCTCGCCGTACGCGTGCCGCCATCGGCCTGGATCACATCGCAGTCGACGGTAACGGTGTACTCGCCGAGCGCCTTCATGTTGACGACGGTACGCAGGCTGCGGCCGATAAGCCGCTCGATCTCCATGGAGCGGCCCTTGCGGTTGGCATGCTCGCGCTTGCAGCGTTTACCGGTCGAGGCCGGCAGCATCGCATATTCCGCCGTTACCCAGCCGGCCTTGGCGCCCTTGCGCCAACCCGGCACACCCTCCTCGATGGTGGCGGCGCACAGTACGCGCGTGTCGCCGAACTCCGCCAGGCACGAGCCGTGGGCGTGCTTCATGACGCCGCGGGTGAGCTTAACGGGGCGCAGCTCGTTTGCGGCGCGGCCGTTGGCGCGGTTGACCTGCATGTATTCCATGGAACTATCCTTTCGGCAAAAGATGTGGCGAAGCCTCCGGCGACATTGCGAGCCTAACCGAGTTCGTCGATATCGACATGCTCAATGCTTTTAAGCGGCTGGCCAAAGATAAAGCTACCCGCCACCGCAAACTCGGCAATGTTGTCAGACGTGGTGGCAAAGCGATGCTGTGGCTCGGCGGTATCGCCCGCCAGCTGCTCACGGCGCGTGAGGATATCGGTCAGCTCGCGGGTGGTCTCCTCGGCGGAGCTCACCACGCGCACCCCGGGTCCCAGCGCATGGCGGATGGGACCCACCAGCAGCGGGAAGTGCGTACAGCCGAGCACCACGGTATCGATGCCGCGATCGTGCAGCGGCTCGACTGTGGCGCCGACCAGCGCGCGAACGGCTGGCGTATCAAAAATATCCTCGTTCTCGAGCCACTGCTCCTGCAGGTGCGCGCCCGAGGCGAGCTCGTGCTCGACGACCTCGACAAAGCTCGAGGCCGGACAGCCATACACATCGACACCAGCATCCAAATCCTGGATGGCGCGCGTGTAGGCGCCCGAGCGAATGGTGAGGTTGGTGGCGAGCACGCCCACGCGGCGCGTACGCGTGCTGTTGATGGCGGCGCGTGCGCCCGGGGCGATCACGCCGATCACGGGAACGTCGAGCACTTGCTGAGCCAGACGCAAGGCCGCGGCGGTCGCCGTGTTGCAGGCGATGACCATGATCTTAACGTCGTGCCTCGATAGCCAGCGGCCCGCCTGCAGCGCAAACGAGCGAACCTCGTCCTCGGTGCGGGTGCCATAAGGGCAGCGTTTAGTGTCACCGAAATAGTAGACGGACTCGTGCGGAAGCGCCGTTGCGATCGCGCGCGCGACCGTTAAGCCGCCCAGGCCCGAGTCGAACACGCCGATCGGACGCGTGTCCCCGGCCAGATTATCGATATCGGACATTACCTCACCAGATTCTCTCTCGAAAAATGCGACCACTCGTGATGCGTCGCGCTACGAACGAGCTGCGACCAGCAGCTCGGCCGTTGCCACCCAACCGTCGACAATCTTGCCGCGCGTAATATAGGCATTGTCGCAGGCGTCCAAGAACTCCGGGGCACCGGCGCTCGTCAGACCGTTCTCGACCAGGCAGAACATGCCAACATGGTCGGCCATGTAGAAGTCGGACTCGGAGTCGCCGAGCGCAAGCGTCTCCTCGCGCTCGATCCCCAGGTGCTCGCAGAAGCGCGCAATGGCAACGCCTTTGTTGAGACCCGCCGGATTGATGTTGAAGGCGCGGCCGTCCTCGACGCGATTAAGCTCGAGCGTCGTCGGCTTGGACAGGTGAGTCAGATGGCCGTTGCAAGCCCAGACCAGACCGCAGCCGGCCTCGTCCAGGATGGCCTGGACCTCATCGTCGGGCACATCGCCGCGCATGCCGACGGTGACCTCACGGTACTTGTAGCCGGTCGACATGTCGTTGTGGTATTCGATCTTGTGCGGCCAGCGGGCAAGGATCTTCTCGCACACGCCGGTCTGCTCGATCACCTGGTGCGGCGTGAGACCGCAGGCGGGGTCGTAGGGCATGTCGCCCGTCAGGTACTCCCAGTCGTTGGCCTTGAGGTCGTACATGACCAGGCCGCCCATCTCGCCAATGTAGGAGTTGAGGCCGAGCACGCGGGCGTCCTCATGGATCATGGTGCGATTGCGACCCGAGGTGGGGACCACCTGGATGCCGGCACGAGCGAGCGCGACAACCGCCTCGACGAGCTTGGTCGAGGGATTGCCGTCGTTATCGCGCAGTACACACGAGCCGGGGGCGAGCATCGTGGCGTCCAGATCGGTAAAGACATACTTGACCTTGGCAAGGCGCTCGCGCACCTCGCCCGAAAGCTCGGCAACGGTCGGCAGGATGTTGTGGGACATGGTCACTCCGTTTACATAGAAGGGGCTGGTCTAGGCGTCGTACGCCGCAAGGGTGCGCTTGAGAATCGAACCGTCGCGCTCACAAGGCTCGGGTCCGTTCTTGCGCAGCATACACTCTTCCTCGCCCTTACCGGTCACGATGACCACGGCAGGACGGACAGTTTCGCGCACGGCAGTCTCGATAGCGGCAACGCGATCAGTCACGATTTGCCAGTTATCATTTCCCTGCGCTTGAACGTTGCGCGCGATCTCGGCGCAGATGTCCTCGACATCCTCGGGGCCGGGGTCATCCTCGGTAATCACGATTCGGTCGGCATACTTGCCAGCGGCGATGCCCATCGTGGTGCGTCGATCGACACCCTTACCGCCCGTAGCGCCAAATACAACCGCCAGCTCGCGCTCGGGATAGTTCTCGCGCAAGTCGCGCAGGAGTGTCTCGAGGCTCATGCCGTTATGTGCAAAATCGACGATGCCCAGGATTTTGCCCGATACGGACGGATAGAGCTCCATACGACCGGGAACGAAGACGCCCTCAAAGCCATGGACGATACCCTCTTCGGAAATGCCCAGGGCCTCGGCGCAGGCAATAGCGGCAAGCGCGTTGGACACATTGAACTTAACCGGCGTGGGAATCACAATGTCACGCGTAAAACGGGGCGTGCGCACCGTTGCCACCACGCCGCAGTCGCCATTGCAAATCGCCAGCGCAAGCACGTCGGCACGCTCGTCGGTCAGGGAGAACGTCACCGTACGTTCGCAACGAGATGCCGCCTCGAGCACGCGATCGACCTTATCCATATCGAGATTGACCACGGCAAAACGGCTCTGCGAGAAGATTTTGAGCTTGCTGGCAAAGTAATCCTCGAGCGTCGGATGCTCAATCGGCGAAATGTGATCCTCGCCGATATTGGTAAAGGCGCCGACTTCAAAGTCAATCTTGCCCGTGCGCTCGTATTTGAGGCCCTGACTCGATGCCTCCATAACCAGCCACGGGGCACCCGCCTCCGCAGCATGTGCGATGCGAGACTGCAGCAGGAAGGATTCGGGGGTCGTCAGCTTGGAAGGGCCCGTCTCGATGCCGTCGTCGAACTCAATGCCCGTATTAAGAGCGGGTCGATGACAGCCCGTAAGCTTGGCCTCGTTGGCGAGGATGCCGCGCAGATAAAAGCTGCAGGTCGACTTGCCCTTGGTGCCTGTAAAGGCGCAGACCTTCACCTTACCCGACGGGTGCTCATAAAAGGCATCTGCCACCACGGCGAGCGTGCGACGAATATCGCTCACAATCACCGCGGGAAGATCAACATCGTAATCGACCTCGGAAACGTAGGCCACGGCGCCATCGGCGATTGCCGAAAGCAGGTACTCGCGCTTAAACGCACGGCCTTTGCAGACAAACAACGTGCCCGGACGCACCTGGCGCGAGTCATCAGTCGCAAACTCAATGCGCTGGTCGCACGAAGCGCTCGGTCTGGAAACAACAAGGTCATCTTCCTCGAGCAACTCTATATAGCGCATCAGAGTTAGCTTCTCTTGTGTCGGACTCGACATACAAAGACCTCTCTCGCTAAATTCAGCCTTAAAGGGCAGAAGACGTCCCGCGGCAGAAACGATGAAACATTCTGTATTATCAACCATCCTAATATGCCACCTGACCTTGCGCGCATCACAGCCTTCTAAAAAATTGCATGGACTGTACCGTGGTCTAATAAATGGCAACGGTGTTCACCCCGTGTAAAAACAAGGAAATCTGGGTGCTGTTCTTTAACATAGCGTTCGCAACCACGTCCCGCCGCTTCGCCTGAAGATCGGGACGTGGTTTTTTCGGTTCGCTCGGCGCTTATGCCCTATCACGAAACAAAAGATTGGCATGATAGTAAAGATTATTTGACATCAGCTGCCGCAATCCTTGCGGCAGTACACCTGAGCCGTCAGCAGAAAGGATCTTGCATGTGCGGTTTTGTCGGTTTTACCGGTACAGATGAACAGAGTGAGCTGGTTCTCACGGCCATGATGAATCGCATCATCCACCGTGGTCCCGATATGGGCGGCCAGCATATCGTCGACAACGTTGCCCTTGGTTTTCGTCGTCTTTCGATTCTCGATCTATCCGAAGCTGGAGCCCAGCCCATGTCGAGCGACGACGGCAAGGTCACGATTGTCTTCAACGGAGAGATCTACAACTTCCAGGAGCTTCGCGCCGAGCTGGAGGCGGCCGGCTACGCCTTCCACTGCAACGCTGATACCGAAGTCCTGGTACACGGTTACGAGGAGTGGGGCGAGGACCTGGTCAACCGTCTGCGCGGCATGTACGCGTTCGTAATTCACGACCAGAACAAGAACAAACTCTTTGGTGCTCGTGACATCTTTGGTATCAAGCCGTTCTATTACTACCAGGCATCCGATGGCTCGCTGCTGTTTGGCTCCGAGATCAAGAGCTTCCTGGACCATCCCAAGTTTGAGAAGGCTGTCAACCACGACGCGCTGCGCCCCTACCTGACGCTGCAATTCCCCGCCACGGAGGAGACCTTCTTTAAGGGCGTGTTCAAGCTTGCCCCGGCGCATTGCTTTACGTATGACCTGACGACCAACACCATGGACATCAAGCGTTACTGGAGCTGCGACTTCACCGACGACAACTCCAAGACCTTCGAGGAGTACGTGGACGAGTGCGACAAGGTCGTGCACGAAAGCGTCGCTGCGCACCGAATCGCCGATGTTAAGGTGGGCTCGTTCCTTTCTGGCGGTGTGGACTCCAGCTACATTGCCGCCTGTCTCATGCCCGACACCACGTATTCTGTCGGCTTCGATTACAAGAACTTCAACGAGACCAACTACGCCGCCGAGCTTTCCGACAAGCTGGGCATCAAGAACGTGCGCAAGATGATTACCGCCGACGAGTTCTTTGATGCACTGCCCGATATCCAGTACCACATGGACGAGCCGCAATCGAACCTGTCCAGCGTGCCGCTGTACTATCTGGCGCAGATGGCTTCCAAGGAGGTCACCGTCGTCCTTTCGGGCGAGGGTGCCGACGAGCTGTTTGCCGGCTATGAGTGGTACGAGGACACCCCCGAGATGCGCACTTTTAAGAAGCGCGTGCCGCTCGGCATACGTCGCGCCCTGGGCTCACTCGTTCAGCATCTCCCCTACTTTAAGGGTCACAACTTCCTGACGAAATGCGCCGAGGTTCCCGAGCGCTGGTATGTGGGTCAGGCAAAGGTGTTCGATCCCTCCGAAGTCGACGAGGTGCTCAAGCCCGCTTATGACACCGGCAAGAACGCCGCCGAGATGTGCGCCGAGTACTACAAGCAGGTTCCCAACTGCTGCGAGCTTTCCAAGAAACAGTATCTGGATATGAACATGTGGCTACCGGGCGACATTCTGCTCAAGGCCGACAAGATGTGCATGGCGCATTCTCTGGAGCTTCGCGTCCCGTTCCTGGACAAGAAGGTCATGGAGTTTGCCGAGCACATTCCCGCCAACTACCGTGTTAACGAAGAAGGCTGCAAGCTCGTTCTGCGTCACGCTGCCAACCGCACGCTGCCCGACGAGTGGGCAACGCGCAAGAAGGTGGGCTTCCCCGTACCGGTCAAGTTCTGGCTGCGCGAGCAAAAGTACTACGACTACGTAAAGGAATACTTCACCGCACCGTGGGCTGCCGATTTCTTTGACACCGATGCGCTCATGAAACTGCTTGACGATCACTTTGAGGGTCGCGCGCTCAACCAGCGCAAGATCTATACCACGTTGACGTTCCTCATCTGGTACAAGCGCTTCTTTATCGACGAGGACAAGGGCGCCGAAGTCGCCGCGTAAGTTTCGTTATGAATTAGCGGTGAACAGCACGGGGTTTCCGCTATACTCAATCCCTGCGGGCGATTGGCGCAACGGTTAGCGCAGGTGCTTTACACGCACAAGGCTGGGGGTTCGAATCCCTCATCGCCCACCACTTGATTGAAAAGGCTCCCAGCGATGGGGGCCTTTCCTTTTTGGGCCCAGTGCAGAGGGATTCGAACCCGCAAGGGTGCGGAGCTGAGGAAACGCGTAAGCGTTTTCCAGCGCAGCACGCGAGGAGCGGAGGCCCGAAGCGAAAGCGGGCGGCGAAATGGACCCTTGGCGAATACCCATGTGCAAAAAATGCCAAATATGAGTACTGCTACCTTTTTGGTAGCAGCGTTTTCGAAGTCATAAAAGGCAAATCCGACATTAGAACGACGACTGATAGTCCAGTTAAGCCAATTTAGTTACTGCAAAACTGGACATATGTGGCCCAACTCATCTAAAAACGCCTAATTTATATGTTACGAAGTTAGTGCCCGTACTCATATTTGCCACTTTTTGCACACGGCCTATCCCAGCCATGGTAAATCGATAACAAAACGGGCTCCAGACCGCTGAATCGTGCCGCATATGGCACGTCCGCAGTCCGGAACCCGGTCCAAATTGAGTTATTGCGCTGTGTTAGGCCAAAACGTCCGACATAATCTCGATCAGGCTGTCCACGTCGGCTTCTTCGCAGACAAGCGGCGGCAGGAAACGCAGCGTGTGGGCACCAGTAGCGTTAATCACGGCGCCGGCGGCCAGCGCGCGGGCAACAATATCATGCGCATCGCCCGCAGCGTCATCCAGATCGCAGCCGAGCATTAAGCCGCGACCGCGTACCTCGGTAACGTGCGGAAGCTTGGCCAGCGCCTGCTCCATATAAGCACCCACCTTGGCGGCATGCTCAGCGTAGTCGCCGCGCACAAGCGCGGAGAGCGTCGCGGCGCACGCCGCGACAGCCAAGCAACTACCGCCAAAGGTCGAGCCGTGGTCGCCCGGCTTAAACACGTCGGCGATCTCCTTCTTTGCCACCACGGCACCCATGGGGACGCCGTCGGCGATGCCCTTGGCAAGACTCATGATGTCGGGCTCCACGCCATAGGTCTGGAATGCAAACGGCTTGCCGGAGCGGAAGATGCCACACTGGACCTCGTCGGCGATAAGAACGGCACCCACCTCGTGTGCCAAGTCGCGCGCTGCCGCCATAAACTCCTCGGTCATGGGGTGCACACCGCTCTCGCCCTGAATCGGCTCGAGCATGACGGCGCAAATCTCGCTTCCCAGCTGCTTAAAGATTGCACGCAGCTCATCGACATCGTTGGGTGTGCAGGCCACAAAGCCGCCCGGCAGCGGGCGGAAGCTATCCTGCAGCCAATCCTGCATGGTGGCGGCAATGGTCTCGAGCGTACGGCCGTGGAAGCCGCCGCGCATGCATACGATGGTGTTGCCGCCGTTACCAGCACGCTTGGCGTACAGACGCGCGAGCTTCATCGAGCCCTCGTTGGCTTCGGCACCAGAATTGGCAAAGAACGTCTCCCACACCTGCTCGTCCGCAGCCGGGGCACCGAGCGCAGCGGCCGTGGTCTCATCGCCGGCGGCAATGGCATCGGCCAGCACGCACGCACCATCTACGTCGTCGTTAGCGAGCTTGGACAGCAGCGCCGCGACCTGGCCACGCTGCTCGATGAAGAAGTAGTTGGAGACATGCATGAGCTTTTTGGTCTGCGCCTCGAGCGCCGAGAGCACTGCAGCGTTGCCGTGGCCAAGGCTGCACACACCGATACCGGCAAGAAAATCAAGATACTCACGGCCGTCATCGCCGACGAGCTTCATACCGTGACCTTCGACAAACTCAACCGGCGAGCGGCCAAAGGTATGCATAACGTAATGGGATTCGAGCGATTGTTGAGTTGCAAGTGACATGGGATGCCTTTCGTTGGGCGCCGTACGGCGCAGGGCTATGGGTGCAGGGACGCGACGACCGCGGGTCAGCTAGACCGTCTGGAGCTTCTCGACCTCGTCGAGGTTCTCGGTCAGGCGCGCCGCAAACGTCGAAAGCGGGTGCGGATGCGTATCGAACTCGTAGGCCGTCTCGGTGGAGTGGATCACGGTACCGACGCCAGCATCGGTCAGCAGCTCCAAAAGCAGCGAGTGCGGCGTCGTGCCGTTGATGATGTGGGCTCGGAACACGCCAGCGGATAGTGCATCGACAGCGGCGCGCAGCTTGGGGATCATGCCCTTGTCGACTTCGCCGCCGTAGAGCATCTCATTGACCTCATCGAGCGTCAGGTTGGAGATAAGCGAATCCTTGTCGCTAAAGTCCTTGTACAGACCATCGACATCGGTCAAAAAAATCGCCTTGTGCGCATGAAGCGCCGCCGCAACGGCGCCGGCGGCGGTATCGGCGTTGATGTTGAAGAAGCCACCGTCCTCCCCCGCTGCGACCGTGGCGATAACGGGAATGTACTCGCTGTCGAGCAGGCGCTCGATATAGTCGGTGTTGACGTGCGTAACCTTGCCTACGCGGCCGAGCTCTGGGTCGAGTGGCTCGGCGATAAGGGTACCGGCGTCGCTGCCGGACACGCCCACGGCCAGGTTGCCGTGGTGGTTGAGCGCCGCGACCAGCTCCTGATTGACCTTGCCGCCCAGTACCTCGCGCACGATGTCCATGGTGGCAGGCGTAGTCACGCGCTGGCCGTTCTTAAACTCGACGGGGATGTCGTAGTGGCTGAGCGCTTCGTTGATGGCCTTGCCACCACCGTGCACGATAACAGGGCGCATGCCGATAATCTTGAGCAGGACGATGTCGCTCATCACGTCACGACGCAGTTGCTCGTCGATCATGGCGGCACCGCCGTACTTGATAACGACCGTCTTGCCGGTCAGGTTCTTAATCCACGGCAGCGCCTCGAACAGCAGCTGCGCGGTAACTTCGTTGGATTCGCTCGAGCGACAATCGCGTGCGAACTTCATAGTCAGCCTCGTCTTTCGTGTAGCTATCGCGCCGCACCTCGTTGCCCGCGATTGCAACGGGACGCGCGGCACATCGGGAGTCTAGGAACGGTAGTCGCCGTTAATGGAGATGTACTCGTGCGTGAGGTCGCAAGTCCACACGGTGGTCGCCGCGTCCCCTGCGCCCAGGTCTGCCGAGATCACAATCTCGGGCGCCTCAAAACGACGCAGCGCCTCGTCCTCGTCAAAGGGAACGGTCAGGCCGTCGCGGCAGACGGGCATACCCATCATATCGATGGACACATCTTCTTGGTTAAATTGCACGCCGCACTTGCCGAGCGCCATGGCAACGCGGCCCCAGTTGCAGTCGTGGCCGGCGATGCAGGTCTTGACGAGCGGCGAGTTGGCGACAGCACGGGCGGCGATATCGGCCTCCTCGTCGTTCGCGGCACCGGTGACGTTAACCGTCACGAGCTTGGATGCGCCCTCGCCATCTGCGGCAATGTTGCGCGCCAGGCTCTCGCACACCTCATGCACGGCAAAGGACAGCTCGCCGAAGGCGTCAGAGCCCTCGACAATAGGCTCGGCATCTGCGGCAGCGCCGGAAGCAAGCATGATGCAGGTGTCGTTGGTCGAGGTGTCGGAATCGACCGTTACCTTGTTGAAGGTCTGCTTGACGGTGGAGAGCAACAGGGCGTGGAGCGCCGCCGGCTCGACAGGGGCATCGGTAGTGATGACCGCGATCATGGTGGCCATGTTGGGCATGATCATGCCCGAGCCCTTGCACATACCGCCCACCGTATAGGCATTGCCCGCGTGTCCCGCGGCCTCGCTGCGGTAACACACGGCATACTCCTTGGAGTGCGTATCGGTCGTCATGATGGCGCGGGCGGCATCGGCGCCACCGTGGGCGGAGAGCGTCTCATAAGCTGCCGGAATCGCCGTCTCAAACGTGTCGATCGGCAGAATCTGACCAATTACGCCCGTGGAGGCGACCAGAATCTGCTGGGGCTCGCAGCCGATGACCTGCGAGGCGATGTTGCAGGTCTCGCGCGCGCAGGCAAGACCGGTCTCGCCCGTGGCGGCGTTGGCGTTGCCAGAGTTGATAGAAACACCGGCGATGATGCCATAGCCCTTGTCGGCGCCGCCCAGGTTGGCACGACTCACCTGCACGGGCGCCGCACAAAAGCGGTTAGTCGTAAACACGCCGGCCCCGGGACAGGGTTTATCGGGCACGACGAGCGCGTAATCCAGGCGCTCGGGATTCTTGCGGAATCCGGCATGGATGCCCGCCGCCTTAAAGCCGGCTGCCGCCGTTACGCCGCCCTCTACGGCACGAATCTTGATATCGAACTGCTCAGCATTCATCGTCTTTATGACTCCTTATGTCAAACAAAAAATGGGCATCGGTTGGTGCGCCATGCCAGCCACAATCATGAGACCAGCTTAAGAGTGGCGCCCCACTCGATGCCCGACTACCAAATCGTTAACAATCGAATGTGCTACACCGGGCACGCCACTGTGGGCAAGCCTCGTCGCTCGTCAAAGCCAAAAACGATGTTGGCGCACTGGACCGCCTGGCCTGCTGCACCCTTGCACAGATTGTCGATGGCGCCCGTAGCCACCAGAACGCCCGCGCGCTTGTTGAGCGCGAGGCCGATTTGGGCGGCGTTGGTGCCGACGACCGAAGCCGTCTTGGGCTGCTGGCCGGCATCGAGTACGCGCACGAAGGTGCGACCGGCGTAGAACTGCTTGTAATGGTCGACAACGTCCTCAAGGGTCAAGGTATCGATAGCCTGCGGCGTAAGCGGCATCGTCACCGTAGAGAGCAGACCGCGCTTGAGCGGTGCCAGGTGCGGGGTAAAGACGACGCGATCGGTTAGGCCCAAGATCTGCTCGATTTCGGGCGTGTGACGATGCTTGCCCACGCCATAGGCCTCCAGGTTCTCCTCCGCGCTGCAAAAATGGGTGCGGGCGTTACAGGACTTACCGGCACCCGTCACGCCGCTGATAGCGTCGACGATCACGGGACCGCTCTCGGCCACCCAGCCAGCGCGCACGGCAGGCGCGGCAGCAAGGCTCGTTGCGGTGGGATAGCAACCGGCGCAGGCGACCAGTACGGGCTTGCCGTCGGCGTGGTCGGATGCAGCGGTCTCCAAATCCTGGCAGAACAGCTCGGGCAGACCAAAGGCGCGGGTCTTGAGTAGCTCGGGGCTCGTGTGCTCGGCGGCATACCAGGCCTCAAAGGTGGCCGGATCGCTCAGGCGATAGTCGGCCGAGAGGTCAATGCAGGAGACTCCCGCGGCAAGCAGGGCGGGCACCTGCGCCATGGCGGCCGTGTGCGGCACGGCCAAAAAGACCGCATCGCAGTTCTTGAGCTCGGGGGCGTCATGCGTCGTGAAGACAAGATCGCTTACGCCGGCGAAACTCGGATACACCGCAGACAACGGCTGGCCGGCATCGGCGTTGGACGTAATGGCAACAAGTTCAAACTCGGGATGGCCGAGCACGAGACGAATGAGCTCGGCACCGGCATATCCTGCCGCACCGACGATTCCAACCTTCAAAGACATATCAGACTCCTTGTCTGCGATTTATGCACCGATGCGCATTTCGCAGCGGTCGTTATGAAGTGGGTTGAAACTTTAGCACCAAAAGATGCATATCTACGCAAATCTTTTGCATATTCATGCATTGAAACAGTCCCGACACATTCACTCGAAGGAATTGACAAATAAATGCGAGCCCCATATTGCCCAGTGCGCCTTACGGTGACGTTGCAATGTGGGGCCCGCTACATGCGAGAATTTGAATTGTCGAAGCTTGCTGAGAGACTCGTTTAGAGTTCGATCTGCACCCATTCGTCATGGTTGCAAATAAAGGCCTCGGGTTCCTCCACGCTAAAGAAGACGAGCGTGGGATCGCCTGCGCCCTCGTAGTGCTCGCCTAGGCGCTCCAGGTGCTTCCAGCCTGCCTCGCGCATATCGGGAGCGGCCTGGTCATCCAGACCCGCACGCCCGCGCAAGATGAGCCAGCCATGGCCCGGCCACCAACTCGTGGCCTCAAAGCGTTGATTTTGCAGCAACTCTTGCCACACGTCTTTGGTGCGCGCCGTTACAAACCACAGCTTGCCGTCCTGAATCTGCGCAAACGAAAACGGACGCACATGCGGCTGTCCGTCAACGCTCGTCGCCAAATACCATGCCGGCACCGACGTCAGATACTCCAACACCGTATTCAATCCGTCCATGTGTCCTCCTGACGCTCGCATTTTTGAGATGATTTTTCTGGGACGGGGATTAAAAAATCATTCGGCACCCAATGATTTTTTAATCCCCGTCCCAAATTAGCTACCCTATGGTTAAAGCTCCAGGCGCTCCTCGCTGCCGTCGATATCACAGAAGCGAGCGGCGATATTGCGCACCGAGAAAAACGCAAGGCGACCGTCGTTGGCGCTATCGTGTTGCTCGCCAATGCCCACCATGTGCTTAAAGCCGGCTTGGCGCACCCGGTCGCTCACGACCGCGTCGTCCTCGAGCGCGGCCTCGCCAGTCAACACGATCCAACATTCCCCCGGCTTCCAGCCCGAGAGCTCAAACTTGGGATTCGCACTCAGCTCCGCCCACACGTCCTTATCGCGCGAGGTGCAAAACCACAGCTTGTCATCATCGACCATGGCAAACGAGAACGGCCTCACGCGCGGCTGATGTCCGTCCGTCACGTCGATCGTGGCGAGATACCACGCCGGAATACGCCTAAGATACGAACAGGCGCGCTCGAGCTGCGCCGTGCGATTGTTGTCGGTCATAGGGACCCCTTTCCTGCGCTCGAATCGCGCCTAAACAAGTTGAAGATTGATGACGATGACGCAGATGAGCAGCAACGCCGTCACTACCGCCGCTAACGCATCGCCGCGGCCAAATGCAAGCGCATGCAGACGTGTGCGGCCCTGCTCGCCATGATAGCAACGGGCATCCATGGCGGCAGACAGCGTTTCGGCATGACGGAACACGCCCGTGAACAGCGGAATCGCCACACTGCCAAGCATACGCACGCCGCCGAGCGGGCCTCCCGTCACGCGCGCACCGCGGCTCGTCTGCGCATCGGCCGTCTGCTTCATCTCGGTGGCAAACTGCGGCATAAAGCGCAGCGCGATACCCATGATCATGCCGAGCTCGTGCGCAGGAAGTCCCACACGCGCAAACGGCGCGAGCAGGCGCTCAAAGCCCGCGGTGAGGTCGAGCGTCGGTGTGGTGAGCGTGATAGCGCTCATACCGGCCATCATCAAGGTCAGGCGGCACGCCATAAAGGCGGCGGAATGCAGCGAGCCCTCGCTTATCTGCAAAAAGCCGAGCTGCCACAGAATGCGCCCGCTCTGGTCGGAAAACAGATTGAGCACCGCGACCACCGCGACGATCGCCAGCAGCGGCGCCATCGATGACAGGACGCGACGAGCCGGCACCCGGGACACGGTATAGATCAGGACAACGAAGATTGCGACCGGAACCAGTCCGCGGAAGCTGCTGACTGTGAGCGTCGTGATCAGAAACACAAAGCCCAAGAGCAACTTAGTTCGCGGGTCCAGGCGGTGGATTGCACTATCGCCGGGATAGTAGCTACCAAACGAAAACGCCTCCATTAACAGCCCTCCTCTCGCGTGACTGTCTTGGATTTAGCCTTGTCCGCGACGTTAGAAGGACCGTCCGAGCGACCGATTAGCAGGTCCACCAACTCGTCTGCCAGCGACTCAACCGTATAGAGGCCGTCAAAGCGCAGCGGCACGCCTGCCTTCGCAAGCGCCAACGCCATGCGCTGAGCAGCAGGTACGCCCAAGCCGATTGATTTAAGCTCATCCGCATGCGCAAACACCTGAGCGGGCGTGCCCTCGGCAAACACCGCACCTTTGTTCATTACGACGATACGGTCGCAGCAATTGGCCAGGTCATCCATGCTGTGCGAAACCATGACGACGGTCAGGCCATCGCGGTGAAGTCGATCGATGAGCTCCAAGAAATCACTGCGCGCCGCCGGATCGAGCCCCGCCATGGGCTCATCGAGCACCAGGACTTCGGGCTCCATGGCAAGCACGCCAGCAAACGCCACGCGCCGCTGCTGCCCGCCCGAGAGCTCAAAGGGGCTCTTGTCGCCCACCGTGGCCAGGTCGAGGCCCGCGCGCGCGAGCGATGACTCAACGCGGCGGGCAACCTCGGCCTGCGACAACCCAAGGTTATGCGGGCCAAATGCCACGTCCTGCGCCACGGTCTCGGCAAACAGCTGACGCTCGGGATACTGAAACACCACGCCGACCTTTGCCTTAACCGCGGCGGCATCTTTCTTGTTTGCCAGGTCGAGCCCCAATGCGCAAACGGAACCCTCCTGGGGACGAATCAGGCCGTTAAGATGCTGAACCAGCGTCGACTTACCCGAACCGGTATGGCCCGCAAGGCCCAGAAACTCGCCACGACGCACCGTTAGCGACACATTTCGCAACGCCCAGGGGCTGCTAGGGTCGTTGCCCCAGAGGGCCTGTTTGTTCGATGCACCCTCGGCGGCTGAGCGCTTATGCCAACGACGACGCTCGCGGGCGCTCAGCGAATAGCTATACGAAAGGTGCGAAATCTCGATGACGGGCTCCGGCGCGTCTGCGCCATCGAGCGCAGAGGAAACGTTGTCGGGAATACGAAGATCGGACGCAAAAGGCCGCCCGACGATGCCTGTCCTACTCCGCTCGGCATAAGCCTGCGCTATATCGGCGACCATATCCGCCTCGCGCACCTTCGCGCAAATGGGCATACCCTTCTCACGAAGTGCCATGCCCAAGCGGCACGACTCCGGCATATCCAAGTTGAGCTGTGCAAGTTCGTCCGCCCGCGTCAAGATCTCCTCGGGCGTACCGAGCATGGCAACGCGGCCCGCCTGGAAGACAGCAACGCGATCGGCCTCAGCGGCCTCTTCCATAAAGTGCGTAATCATCACGATGGTCATGCCGCGTTCGTGCAGCGCGTGACAGGCCTTCATGAGGCCCTTGCGCCCGCGCGGATCGAGCATCGAGGACGCCTCGTCCAAAATGAGCACGCGCGGCTCCATGGCGAGCACGCCGGCAAGCGCCACGCGCTGCTTTTGTCCGCCCGAGAGAGCGTGGGTCTCGTGGCGCTCAAAGCCCACCAGACCCACGGCCTTCAGCGCCTCGCGCACGCGCTGCGCGATCTGGGCCGATTCGACCCCTAAGTTCTCGGGACCAAACGCAACATCGTCCTCGACAAGCGTCGCCACAAGCTGGTCGTCGGGATTCTGGAACACCATGCCCGCAGTCGAGCGGATATCGTAGACCAGCTCGGGATCGGACGCGTCCATGCCGTTGACGCACACCGTTCCCGCATCGGGCTGCAGCAGCGCGTTCAAATGCTTGGCAAACGTCGACTTGCCCGACCCGTTTCCGCCGAGGATGCAGAAAAACTCGCCATCCTCGATGTTCAGATCAATGCCATCGAGCGCCGGTGCAGCACCGTCATAGCTAAAGGAAACGCCCCGACACTCAATCATGCGCGGCCTTTGACCTGGTCCTTCTTGGGCGTGATGAGATTAGAGACCGCTTTGTACACCGCCAGCGTCAACACCGAGTTGAGCACGGTCTTGATGAGGTTGAACGGCAGCACGGCGGGAATCATGAGCGGGGCGATCACATCGACCGAGCCATACCAGAACCATACGCCAATAGTAAGGTTTGCGACCATAGACAGCACCGTGGCGGCAAAGACGCCGAGCACCAGGCCAATCACGGCACCCTTATAGGTATGCATCCTCTGGTAGACGATAGCCGCAGGCAGAATATAGCCCAGCGTGGCAACCAAGTTCATAAGCGCGCCGACCCAGTCGCCCGTGGTAAGCGCATGGATAACGATCGCCATAGCGGCAACAGCGGTGCCGGCACCAGGGCCATACGCAAATCCACACACCATCGCCGGCACCAGCGACGGGTCATACGTCAAAAACGGCGCCGAAGGAAGGATGGGCAGCTGCACGTACATAAACAGTGCTCCCAAGGCGCACATCAACGCCATGGTAACGAGCTGTTTGGTGCTCCACCTATTCGTGTTCTCAAAATGGATATGCTGCGACTGTTCAGACATAAGATCACCTGCCTCTTTCATCCGGACTCTAACCGTTGGTACTGGGATCTCACCAGTTCAGCCGGCATGCGAACCAACGCACGCACGGGTCGCGGACTCATCGGCTCGGCCGCAGGCACCTCGCCTGCGCCACGGCGTCCCTTTGACACCGCCCGATTTACCGCCAGTGGGGAATTTCACCCCGCCCTGAAACAGCAATTGCAAGTGTAGCACGAGCAATCGTTCGCGCAAGTATGCCGAGGGTAATTTGTGGCGGGGATCAGTCGCCGCAACAACCACGTTCTCCGTTCGCTCCAAAGTAGCGCGCCTTTCGCGCAAAGCGCGAAACAGCGACCGGGACACGTATCCCCATCAGCCACGATCTCCGCCCACGCCGACCTCAAGGCCGTAAACGCAGGGGATCCGGGGGCGTGACGGGGTTTCTCTCCGGAACATTCCGCAGGACGCAAAGAGGCTCCGCAGCGCGAAGCGCGATGCGGAGCCTCTTTGCATGTCCGAGGACGTTCCGGAGAGAAACCCCGTCACGCCCCCGGATCCCCGGTGGGAGTTCTAGACCTTGTCGGCCTTAGTACATACCGCCGCCCTGCTGACCAGCGGTGGCAGCAGCGATAGCGTCCTCAAGCTGAGTGTTCTTGGGCACATCGGAGACGGTGGCCTCGGTGATGAGGATCAGGCTGGCGACAGAAGCAGCGTTCTGCAGGGTGACGCGGCTGACCTTGACGGGGTC
>CABURG010000009.1 GCA_902493835.1 uncultured Collinsella sp.
AACTTGTTCATGAGGTACTCGAGCTGCATGAGCTCGTCCCAGGTGCCGCCGACGCCCATCAGGAACACGGCGTCGTAGCCCTCGTCGGCGACCTTGTCGGCGAGCGCGGTCATCTTCTTACCGGTCTCGTAGAGCGCCTTGCCGTCCTCGAGATAGCCCTCCTGGTCGAAATGCATGATCTCGATCTTCTCGGTTTCCTTCATTTGTCTCTCCTTTCTGGGGTTGTTTCCACATCCCCCATGCCAACGGGCACCAAAACCCGCTTACATTCCGTAACACTCAGCCGCTTTGGCCTTAAGCGCATTGACTGACTCTTCGTAGCCCTCTGCCTTGACCTCCATTTGCTTGGAGACGGCATCGAGATACGGGTGCACATCCCATGACTTCAGACGTTCGGCAATCATGGCCGCAATCGTCTGGAAGAACACAAGATTGGGAATTGCGCTGAGCAGCGGAGCCACCTGAGGCACCGCAACCTCGTGAGCCCTACCCTTGGGATGGGCCGTGAGCAGCGCCGTTTTTGTCGTAACGTTCGATAGCGCATCGGCGATATTTGCAAGACGCTCCGACCCCTGTGGATCGTCGACGATAAACACCAGATAGCCCGGAACGATCTGCATCTCGGGACCGTGGACGAACTCCTCACCCTCGTGATGCATGGCAGGAATCTTGATGGTCTCGCTCAGCTTGAGGGCCGCCTCTTCGGCAACGCCATAGTTGGGGCCGTTGCCGACAACCATGGCGGGCATGTGCTCAGAAAGCTCGAGCATGTGGCCTTGGACATATGCCTCGGCGGTCTTGCACATCACGGCATTGGCCTGGATAGCCTCGCGCAGGTCGTCAAGACGCTGGGCAACGCCCTTGGCGTCAATCGTTCCGCGCGCCTGACCGCCGTAAATACCAAAGAGCACCAGGTACTCAACGAGGACCTCGACGCCCAGAGTCACAAAGTCCACCGACTCGACGCCCACGCCGTAGTCAAGAACGATGTCAGCGTGTTCCTTGATGGGTGCCTCGACGTTTGCCGTGAGCGCAACTGCAGCCATATCGTGTGCGCGCATGTAATCAAGAGCCGCAATCGTATTGGTCGAATAGCCGCTCTGCGAAACGGCGATGTTGAGCGCATGCTGCGGATAGGTGTGTTCAAAATCGACGAAGGCCTCGGGCGTCACAACGGACACCTGCATTTGCAGGGCATCTTGCAGGTAATCGCGGGCGCAATCGGCGGCATGGCGCGACGAACCCGAAGCAACGATGCGCAGCGCGTCAAAAGAACCGGACTGGAAAATATCAACGAGCTGCGCTACCAGCTCAGACGAACGCTCGAGGTTCTCTCCCATACGCACATGGGCAAGCTGAACGTAATCGAGCATCTTCATCGTCTCACCTCGTTACAAATCATTAATATTTGATACAAATCACAGTTACAGGTTACGGCTTTTTGATACCTCTTTGTCGATTAATTTATCCCCATCGGCGAACGGTCGATTTTGAGCCATGTAAGGTTGTATATACGGCTGACCCAACGATCAAAACTGGTTAGCTTCCCAGCTGTTATTCACAAAACACCAGCTAGTACGTATAGGTATATCCACCCGCATCACCGCGGCTAAACGACTTGACGTATTCGATTGCCTGCCCGCTTGCATCGAAGCTCACGCACTCCAGCGTCAAGGCAAGATCGCCCTGCTCCAGTCCAAGCAGACCGGCATCTCGCGCGCCCAGCGCTTCGATATCGAGCTTTTCCTGTGCCATGACCGGCTTTCGGCCCAGCATCTCATAGGTCTCGTACAAACTGAAAACCGACACGTCGATCTCTTCGATTGTTGGAAACAGCAGGCAGGGAATCAGCGCCATCTCAATCGATACGGGATCGCCGTTAATGCAGTTCAAACGTCGAATGGAATAGAGCAGGTCGTCCTCGGCAATGCCAAATAGGTCAGCGTAGTATGGCCCCGCATAACGCTTGGAGCGCGCCAGAATGCGGACGGACGGTTCGCCGCCCGAGGCGCGAACCGATTCACGGAAGCCGCCCGTACGCTCAAACGTAACGGGCACCTTCTGTGCCACGAAGGCACCCTTTCCGCGGACACGGCGAATCTGGCCGCGACGAACTAGCTCGTCCACGGCACTCCGGATAGTCAGGCGTGTCGTGCCAAACTCCTCGGCAAGCTCATTTTCGGACGGAATCATCGAACCCGTGGGGTATATTCCGCGCTCGATACGCTCCTCAATGCGACGTCGAATGCGTATATAAACCGGGGTGGCATCTACTGTTTCAGCCATTGTTCACCTGCCACGCTCCTCATGCCGTTCTCTTCGCCGTTATCGGCAAAGCGGAACTTTGTGGGCAAAATCACCGATTTGCAATGCTCCACAAAGCGCATGTCCTTATCAAATTCGATCGAGCTCTCATAGAACACCGGCGTTCCCTCTTCTTGCTGGAGCAGCTCGGCCTCTTCGGCGTTCAAACGCGAGATGGAGATATGCTCACGTCCATGCTCAACACGCACGCCACCTTCTTTGAGCAAGACATCGTAAAGACTCTCACACTCAAAATCGTGCTCGGGAAGCGCGGGGCACAGGGACAGGTTAACGTGAGCGGCCTCGATTGACGCCGGCTCGCCCTCTATAAGTCGAATGCGCTGCATGCGGAGTAAAGGAGCGCCCACAGCCACCCCAAGCTTGTCGGCAAGCGCCTCATCCGCCTCGATGGTCCCGGTGGAAACCAGACGAGAAGAGGGGTGCAGGCCGGCAGTCCGCACAGCATCGGAAAAGTTATACGTTTCCTGGAAGATATTCAGCGGCTTGGGAGGACACACATACGTACCCGATCCGCGACGGCTCTCGAGCGTTCCACACGAGATGAGCCGCGTGATACCGGCGCGCAACGCCGTACGCGAAACGCCGATCTCTTCGCACAGCACACGCTCGGCCGGCAGTCGATCGCCGCCGGCAAGCTGGTGGTGCTGGATATACCAAAGAATTCCCTCAACAGCACGATCTTTGGGGGGAATTGCATAAGATTCGCCTGCCATTGCACAGACTCCTCATTCAGAAACGTATGCCGCCATAATTAGGCCAGCCCTCCCATGGCATCAAATTCGGCCTTGATCTTCTCGGCGACATTCCGATACGACTTATATAGACTTGAATCGCGTTTGACTTCGTCGGTCATAACGGGAATCTCTAATTTGGAAACTTCGTCTTTTCCCGTCTGAACCGCCACAACAACGCCCATACCAAGACACATATTACGCTTGGCAGCGTTTATTTTCGCCGCCTTGGCAGGATTTACCAGGATACGCTGGGCAAATTCCTGTTTTGAGGCCACTTCCTCGGCCTCCGGATCGCCCGCCTCGGCCACTTCGCACTGCAACACGTCCGCATAGTCAAAAATCTTAGGCTCTGCACCGCGCTGATGCACGGCCCACTTGCGGCGCGTGGCATCCTGGTAGATAGCCGGCAAAAACGTAAACCGCGGCGGGTCCAAAATCGTATCCGTGATGGTAAACACATCGGGATCAAAGGCATCCTGCGGGTTTTTCTTCTTGAACAGCCCCATATCAGCCTCCCGTACTAGCATTAAACAACTCAAGCTGAATATAGCACCAATTTCAAGCCGCTGCCTTACCCTATCGGTACGCGGCGTCTATGGCTCGCCCAGCGGAAAAGTTCACGGACGAGGGCCGGGGAGGCATACTTTGTTTTGAGAAGTGGGCTCCGCGAACTTCTCAAAACAAAGTATGCCTCCCCGGCCCCGCCGGCAAATAGCGGACACTCCGCATGCAATCTATGCAAACAAACAAGTGCGCTTAGCTATATTCGGTAAGATCAAGCACACTGCCCTTCACGATAAGCGCCGGTTCCAGAACGACCTCTTCGGCACGCTTACCGCCCCTACCGGCAAGACGCTTGGACATGCAGGCAAAAGCATGCTCCGCAAGGACGCCGGGATCCTGCTCAATCGCAGTCAGCGCCGGCTCAAAGAGAACGTCGGCCGCCGAGTTGTCATAGCTTACGACCGAGATATCGCCTGGGATGCTCTTCCCCATCTCGTGCAAGCGCTTGAGCAGACCGAGGGCAATGTTATCCGAGCTTGCAAACACGGCGGTGGCATCGGTTGCAAGCACGGCCTCCGAGGCCTCGTAGGCGCTCGGGATGTAATATTCGCTCTCAAACTCCAGGCGCGCGTCGATGGGCAGTCCCACCTCGCGCAGCGCGCGCTCGTAACCGGCGAGTCGCTTGCGGCCCGTATTGGAGCGACGCGCGTTAACCAGACAGGCGATGCGGCGATGACCCTGCTCAATCAGATACCGCGTAGCCATGTAGCCGCCCATCTCGTGGTCGAACATCACCTTGTCGCACTCGAGTCCCTCAATGGCACGGTCGACCATCACGGCAGGGATAGGCAGATGGCTCACTTCCTCGCGCAGGGCGCGATCGTCGGAGAACTCGTCACCCACCACCAGAAAGACGCCGTCGACGCCGCGCGTCACCAGCTGGCGTAGCAGTTCCAGATCGTCATCGGCGCTTCCACCCGAGCTGGTAATAAAGAGTGCATAGCCGTCTTCACGGCAGCGCTTTTCCAAGCTGCCGGCGAGCGAGGCAAAAAAGCGACTCTCGATATTGGGAACGATAAGGCCCAGTGTGCGCGACTCGCGCATGACCAGGCTGCGCGCGATCTGGTTAGGAACATAGTGGTTGCGCGCCGCGACCTCCTTGATGCGCTTGCGGTTTTCTTCCGAGATGCGACAGGGCCGATTATTGAGAACAAGCGAGACCGACGAAGGGGAAAGCCCCACCTCCTGGGCGATCTGCTTGAGGGTGACTTTGTTGGCCATCTCGCTCCTTCCGGGTTTACGCGCAATCTCTTGAAAGTATAGCGACTGCCCATCTACCTCGGTGATAAACACTTTACCAATCCGGTGGACGGCTGTTTTATCGCCGCCAGCGCACCAAATCCGTCCAGGTGGGGTATATTGCAATCGATCGATGACAACAACCACCAAAAGGCGGATATTCGTATGCACGAGAATGACTTTTTTAACGAGGACCTGCTCTGCGCGCTCGCTGGCGTTGCCGGCGAGGACAACGTACTCATGAGCGAGCCCATGCGCGAGCACACCACGTTTAAGATCGGCGGCCCGGCCGATGTCTTTGTCACACCCGACACCGAGCAGGGCCTCGTCGCCACGCTCGATACCTGCTATCGCTGCGATCTGCCGCTTACCATCGTGGGCAACGGCTCCGACTTGCTCGTCGGTGACAAGGGCATCCGCGGCGTCGTCGTAGCGCTGGGCAAGGGCCTCTCCGACATTACGGTCGACGGCACGCATGTCACGGCAGCAGCCGGCGCCTTGCTTTCTGACGTCGCCGCGGCGGCAGCCGAGGCCGGTCTCACCGGTATGGAGCCCATCTCGGGTATCCCCGGATCGGTCGGCGGCGCCTGCTACATGAACGCCGGTGCCTATGGTGCCTGCATGGCCGACGTGCTGGAGTCCGTACGGGTCTACAAGCCCGCACGCGTCCTCGACGATGGCACCCGCGGCAGCGGCAATATCATTGAGTTCGATGTCGATGAGCTCAACCTGGGCTATCGCAAGAGCCGCATCGCCGACGACGGCTTTATCGTGCTTTCGGCCACTTTCAATCTCGCCCCGGGCAACGCCGCGATGATCAAGGCCGACATGGACGACTACCGTCAGCGTCGCGAGGACAAGCAACCGCTCGACATGCCGAGTGCCGGCTCCACCTTCAAGCGCCCCGAGGGTTACTTTGCCGGCAAGCTCATCATGGATGCCGGCCTGCGAGGACACGCCGTTGGCGGCGCGCAGGTAAGCGAAAAGCACTGCGGCTTTATCGTCAACGCCGACCACGCCACCGCCGCCGATGTCGACGAACTCATCCGCGACATCCAAGCCAAAGTCAAAGAGCAGTTCGACGTAGACCTAGAACCCGAAGTCCACCGAGTAGGCGAATTTTTATAAAAAGAAGGCCCCGAAAGGGGCCTTCACTTTCTTTAATTCAGACAACCAGTCCGGTGTGCCGCGCCCCGAATCCGAGAGGGCCGGGACAGTCCGAGAGGCATAAGGTTGATCGCGAGTTCCGCACGAGCCGGAGAGCACTTAATGTGCTCTCCGTGCGAGCAGGACTGCCCGAGCAGGCAACCTTATGCCTCTCGGACTGTCCCGGACCAAGCCGCAGCTACGACAGCGCAATACCGCCGAGCCAGCCCCAACGCACGCCAGAGCCAGTGCCATAGAAGCTAATAAACGAATCAAGCGACTTAGACGTAATGGCACCCTCGTTGCTCATAACGATACCGCCGCCAACGTAGATACCCACATGACCGTAGATAAGGCCCGGAGCACCCGTGCCGCTGTGCGAGGAATCGGCCACGATCATGCCCACCTGCAGCGCCGAGCGGTCGGAGCTATAGCACCAGGCGTTAAACATGTCGCACGCATTGCCTCCAAAGTAGCCAACGCCGGCGTTACGGAAGACATTGGTGACCCACGCCGCGCACCAGTTCTGACCCGGCGAAGGCGTGGAGTAGCACGCGTTGACGACAGCCTGCTGCTTGCCCGAGCCGGCATTCTGCTGCGGAGTTCCGGGCGCGTACGATCCACCACCCGAGCTCGAACCACCCGAGTAGGAATTGTTCTTGTTCGCGGCAGCCGCGGCAGCGGCAGCCTTCCTAGCGGCCTCCTCAGCCTGGGCGGCAGCGAGGATCTCGGAATCGCGCTGAGCCATGAGCTCCTTGACGTCGTCGGAAAGACCGTTCAGCACGGTCTGGACTTCTTGCTGCTTGGCCTGCATGTCCTGCATCTGGGCAGTCTGCTGGTCCTTGAGCTTCTCTAAGTCGGCCTTCTGCGACTCGAGCTCGGTCTTTTGCGCATCGAGCTCTTCCTGGATGGTCTGAATGTCCTCGATGGCGTCGCGGTCGCTCTTGTTGATCTTCTCAACGTAATGCGCGTTGGCGACGAGTTCCTCAAACGAGCCAGAGGCCAGCAGCAGCGACAGGATGTTCGTGCCGCCGGACTTGTAGCTGGCGGCCACGCGATCGGAAAGGTCGTTGCGCTTCTTCTTGAGCTCGGCCTTCTTTTCATCGATCTGGGCCTGCGTGTCGTCAATCTTGCCCTGGACATTCTCGATGTCGTTGAGGGTCTGGGCATTCTTGTTGGCCAGCGCCGCATACTCATTTGCGATGCTGTCGAGCTGGGCCTGAACCTCGTCGAGCTGGGCCTGGGCGGCATTCAGTTTATCGGTGGTTTCTTTGGAAGCCTCCGCCGCATGGGCGCGAGTGGGCAGGCCAAAAAGAACTGCCGCAGAAGCGGCGCCGAACAGGGCCTTGAGGGCAGTGCGGCGCGAGAGCTCCTGGGAAAGGATGGAATCGCTGTTTGGTGACATATGTACTCCGTTACATGCTTATTTATATGTCGCTCAACTCATACATATTAGCGTACATATGGCGCGTCCCAACGATTTCCACGAACGGCAGGAAACTACAAGGTCGGCGGCTCGTAAGCAAATGTCAAAGATCAGGTTATGCGTACGCAAGCTCTTCTATGAGTACGTTAGCACAATCCTCTGCTTTTCCTACAGCGCACGATTTGGGCGTCCCTGCCTGCGCTATACTCCCCTGAAGAAGTGTTCCTGATTCGATAGGAGACTACATGTCCAAAGCACTCGACCCCAAAGACACCTGCGTCCTCGTTACCGGTGGCGCCGGCTTTATCGGCTCGCACACCGTCGTTCAGCTGCTCGAGGGTGGCTACCAGGTCGTCATCGTCGATGATCTCTCCAACTCCAGCGCCGTCGCCGTCGACCGCGTCAAGACCATCGTGGGCGACGAGGCCGCCAAGAACCTCACCTTCTACGAGGCCAACGTGCTCGACCGCGATGCAATGAACAAGATCTTCGATACCCATCAGATCGACCGCGTCATCCACTTCGCCGGTTTTAAGGCCGTCGGCGAGTCGGTGAGCAAGCCCGTCGAGTACTACCACAACAACATCGAGAACACCCTGGTGCTCATCGACGTCATGCGCAGCCATGGCTGCAAGTCCATCATCTTCTCGAGCTCCTCGACCGTCTACGGCGACCCGGACAACCCGCCCGTCACCGAGGAGGATCCTAAGAAGCCCGCGACCAACCCCTATGGTTGGACCAAGTGGATGATCGAGCAGATCCTTATGGACGTCCACACCGCCGACCCCGAGTGGGACGTCGTGCTGCTCCGTTATTTCAATCCCATCGGCGCCCATCCGTCGGGCCTGATCGGCGAGGATCCCAAGGGCATCCCCAACAACCTGGTGCCCTATGTCGCCCAGGTTGCCGTGGGCAAGCTCGAGGCCGTTCAGGTCTTTGGCAACGATTACCCCACCCCCGACGGCACCGGCGTGCGCGACTACATCCACGTGTGCGATCTGGCCTCTGGTCACGTTGCCGCCCTTAACTGGATGAACGGCAAGACCGGCGTCGAGATCTTTAACCTGGGCACCGGCACCGGCACCTCGGTACTCGAGGTCGTCGCCGCCTTCTCCAAGGCTTGTGGCAAGGAGCTGCCCTACGTGATCCGCGAGCGCCGCGCCGGCGACATCGCTGCCAACTGGTGCGATGCCTCCAAGGCCGAGCGTATGATGGGCTGGAAGGCCCAGTACGACATCGCGGACATGTGCCGCGATAGCTGGAACTGGCAGAGCCACAACCCCAATGGCTTCGCCGACGCCGAGTAGCAAAAACCTACATACCGCTCTTGCCCCGATCTCACGTTGTGAGGTCGGGGCTTTTTCATGGCATGTAACCATTCGCCGAAAATCGACCAACTTTTTTATCTTGCCTGTACATGTTTAAACAACATGTTTTACAATAGGCGTATCGAATCAGAACATCGGAGGCGGACTGCACACCCATCGGCAGGCCGACCCCACAACAAGAAGGTTGGTGAGCGCATTCATGGAGCGTGCAAGCGGCGTCCTCATGCCCGTCTCATCTCTGCCCGGACCATACGGAATCGGCGGCTTTGGTTGGAATGCCTACGACTTCGTCGATTTTCTCGCCTCGTGCAAACAACATTACTGGCAGATTCTGCCCCTTACGACGACCAGCTATGGCGATTCGCCCTATCAGTCGTTCTCGGCCCGCGCAGGCAACCCCAACTTTATCGACTTTGCCGAGTTTATCGAGGCAGGGTATCTGGAGCAGCGCGATATCGATGGCGTGTATCTGGGATCCGACCCCAGCAATGTCGACTACGGTGCCATCTTTGGTGGCCGCCGTCAGATTCTCGACCGCGCCGCCGAGCGCTTTGCCGCCGACAAGCCGGCCGATTTCGATGACTTTATCCAGGCCAACGAGGACTGGCTCATCCCCTACTGTGAGTTCATGACCGTCAAAGAGGAGTGCGGTCTCAAGGCGTTTTGGGAGTGGCCCGCGGAGCTCCGCACCCGCGGCGAGGCTTCCGCCAAGGTCTGCGCCGACCATCCGGCGCGTATGCTCTACCACCAGATGACGCAGTACTTCTTCGATCGCCAGTGGAGCCGCCTCAAGGCCTATGCCAACGAGCGCGACATTCTCATCATCGGCGACCTGCCCATCTATGTCTCGCGTGACTCCGTCGAGATGTGGGCGACGCCTGAGCTCTTTAAGATCGACGCCGCCGGCAATCCCGTGAGCGTCGCCGGCACGCCGCCCGACCAGTTCTCGGCCACCGGCCAGTACTGGGGCAACCCCATCTACGACTGGGACGCCATGGAGTCCGACGGCTTCTCCTGGTGGGAGGGCCGCATTCGCGCCGCCCTCGACATGTACGACGTCATCCGCTTGGATCACTTCCGCGGCTTCGAGGCCTATTGGGAGGTGCCGTTCTCCTCGCCAGATTCGTCCTACGGTTCGTGGACGCAGGGTCCCGGCCTCAAGTTCTTCAAGACGCTCGAGGAAAAGCTCGGCACGCTGCCCATCATCGCGGAGGACCTGGGCTTCCTCACCCCCGGCGTCATCGACATGCGCGACAACTCGGGCTTCCCCGGCATGAAGATCTTGCAGTTTGCCTTTGAGGGCACCAACTCGTACTACCTGCCGCACAACTACATTGCCAACACCGTCGCCTACGTCGGAACACATGACAACGAAACGGCACGCGGCTGGTATGAGGGAACGGCCACCCCGCGTCAGCGCGAGCAGGCGGCCCTGTACACCTACCAGCAGGTCGGCGAGTCCATAGCCGACGCGCTCAATCGCACCATCGCCGCCAGCGTGAGCGACACGTGCATCTACACCATGCAGGACCTGCTCAACTTGGGCAACGAGGCGCGCATCAACACCCCTGCCACGCTGGGCGGCAACTGGACCTGGCGCATGCTCGACGGCGCCATCACCCGCGAGCTCGAGCACAAACTCACCGACTGGACCGAGACCTACTTCCGCATCCCGTCGGAAGCCGAAATCGAGCTTCCTCAATAGGAGCTACCGCGCCCGACCCCACCCCACCGTGCGGACGCGACCGCTTTTCCCGCGCGAGGCCACCCCAATCCCCTCGCGCGGGCTTCTTTTGAATTTCTGACATGTAGTCAACTCACCACAGGAGGAAACATGCCCCGTATCGATCTTGCGGATCTTGCCGAGCAGTCCTTTGGAACTTCGCTCGAGCAACTCGATGACCGTCGCATTTACAAGCTGCTGGTCAAACTCGTGCAGAAGCGCTCCGCCGCCTGCCCGCTCAACAACGGCAAGAAAAAGCTCTATTACATTTCCGCCGAATTTTTGATCGGCAAGCTGCTCATCAACAACATGATCGACCTTGGCATCTACGACGAGGTTAAGGACCAGCTCACCGCTGCAGGCCACGACCTCAACAAGATCGAGGAATTCGAGGTCGAGCCGTCACTCGGCAACGGCGGCCTGGGCCGCTTGGCCGCGTGCTTCCTGGATTCCATCGCCACGCTGGGCTTGACCGGCGATGGCGTGGGCCTCAACTATCACTACGGTCTGTTCCGTCAGCGCTTTGTCGACAACCAGCAGAAGGCCGTCCCCGACGAGTGGCTCGGTGAGCAGGACATCCTGGTTGACGATGACCGCTCCTACACCGTCGAGTTCGGCGATTTTGCCGTTACCTCCAAGCTCGTCAACATCGATGTGCCCGGTTACGGCCTGCCCAACAAGAACCGCCTGCGCCTGTTCGACCTGGCGAGCGTCGACGACGGCCTGGTCCCCGGCAGCTCCATCGACTTCGACAAGACCGAGATCGCCAAGAACCTCACCTTGTTCCTCTACCCCGACGATTCCGACGAGCAGGGCCGCCTACTTCGCATCTACCAGGAATACTTCATGGTAAGCAACGCCGCCCAGCTCCTGATCGACGAGGCCATCGAGCGCAGCAGCAACCTGCACGATCTGGCCGACTACGCCGTGGTCCAGATTAACGACACGCACCCCACCATGGTCATCCCCGAGCTCATTCGCTTGCTCACCACCGAGCATGGCATCGAGTTTGACGAGGCCGTGACCATCGTACGCTCCATGGTCGCCTACACTAACCACACGATTCTTGCCGAGGCGCTCGAGAAGTGGCCGCTCGCCAGCCTGCAGAAGGTCTCCCCTGCCATCGCCGACATTATCGTCAAGCTCGATGAGATCGCGAAAGCCGAGCACGATGACCCGCGCGTCGCCATCATCGACGAACACGATACCGTCCACATGGCCCACATGGACATCCACTTTGGCTTCTCCATCAACGGCGTCGCCGCACTCCACACCAAGATCCTGGAGGATACCGAGCTTCATCCGTTCTACGAGATCTATCCCGAGAAGTTCTCCAATAAGACCAACGGTATCACCTTCCGCCGCTGGATCCAGGGAGCCAACCCCGCGCTCGCCAGCCTGCTCGACGACGTGATCGGTACCGATTGGCGCAGCACCGGTGACCTGAGCAAGCTCGCCGACTTCGCCGACGATAAGAGCATTCTTGAGCGCCTGGCCGCCACCAAGGCCGAAGCCAAAACCATCATGCGCCAGTTCATGGCGCTCGAGCAGGGCGTGACCATTCCCTCCAACGCCATCATCGACGTCCAGGTCAAGCGCATCCACGAGTACAAGCGCCAGCAGATGCTCGCGCTCTACATCATCTGGAAGTACCTCGATATCAAGAACGGCAACAGACCTAAGCACCCCGTCACCATCATCTTTGGCGGCAAGGCGGCGCCTGCCTACACTATCGCGCAGGACATCATCCATCTGATCTTGACGCTGTCGCAGTGGATTGCAAACGACCCCGACGTGGCTCCCTACCTGCAGGTTGTCATGATCGAGAACTACAACGTCACCGCCGCCGAGCGCGTGATCCCCGCCGCTGATATCTCCGAGCAGATCAGCCTGGCCTCCAAGGAGGCGAGCGGCACCTCCAATATGAAGTTCATGCTCAACGGCGCCCTAACCCTGTGCACGCTCGACGGTGCCAACGTGGAGATTGCCGAGCTCGTGGGCGACGAGAACATCTATACCTTTGGCGCCTCGTCCGAACAGGTCGAGCAGCTCTACGCCGACGGCAGCTATAACGCCAGTGCACTCTACCGCAAGCCCGGCATTAAACTGCTGGTGGACTTCATCACCAACCCGGCCTTTATGGCGACCGGCAATGCCGAGCGCCTGCAGCGCCTGCACGACGACATTAAGGGCAAAGACTGGTTTATGGCCCTGCTCGACATTGAGGAGTACATCCAGACCAAGGAGCGCGTGCTGGCCGACTATGAGGACCAGGACGCCTGGATGCGCAAGACGCTCATCAATATCGCCAACGCTGGCACCTTCTCGTCCGACCGCACCATCTCCCAGTACAACGACGAGATTTGGCACCTGAGCTAATTTTGTTTCCTTTACCCATCCTCTTGAGAAACGGAGTCGTGGCAACACGGCTCCGTTTTTTGTGTCCCTGTGTTGCCCGTGGCCTGCCTCGACCAAAAATCTCGACCTGTAACATCTAGCCGACATAATTGGGTCTACCTGTTATAGATCAAGACAAACAGATTCCTCCGTTAAATTCATCTCGATCTGTAACAGGTAGACCCAATTTGGCCCTCCTCCTGTTACAGATCAAGACAAACTGACAGATGAACGGTCCCAACACAAAGAAAGGCTCCCCTCTCGCCCAGTGGACGGGAGGGGAGCCTTATATGTGACCGCGGCAAAAGGATGGCAATACCGCAGTCGCCCAAAGGGAGGGTCCGGATGCACCGGGCCTAGATAAGGTTCTTGCCAGACACCTTATCGAAGAGATGGGTCGCGTTCTTCTCGAACTTGAACCAGATGGTGTCGCCAGCCTTGAGCGCACCCTTGGCCTCGAGGTCGACGACGGGGATGATCAGGACAAACTGGCCGTCGGGAGCGGTCACGTGGACGTGCTCGGTCGAACCCATGAGCTCGGTCACCTCGACGGTGCCCTGGAGCGCACCCTCCTCGCCCTTTTCGGCAAGCAGAATCTGCTCGGGGCGCACGCCGGCCGTGATCTCCTTCACGTCGCCGCCATCCCAGTTGAGGGCAAGCTGAGCGCAAGTCTCGGGGGCGAGAGCAACGTTCATATCCTCGGTCTTGACGGTGAAGCCGTTGCCCGAGCGCACCAGCTGGGCATCGAAGAAGTTCATCTGCGGCACGCCGATGAAGCCGGCGACGAAGATGTTCGCGGGATGGTTGAAGACCTCCTGCGGCGTGGCGATCTGCTGGACAACGCCGTCCTTCATGACCACGATGCGGTCACCGAGGGTCATGGCCTCGGTCTGGTCGTGGGTAACATAGATGAACGTACCCTTGATCTCGTGGCGCAGCTTGATGAGCTCGGCACGCATCTGGTTGCGCAGCTTGGCGTCCAGATTGGACAGCGGCTCGTCCATCAGGAATACCTTGGGGTCACGCACGATGGCGCGACCGATAGCGACGCGCTGGCGCTGGCCGCCCGAAAGCGCCTTGGGCTTACGGTCGAGGTACTCGGTGATACCCAGGATCTCGGCAGCAGAGCGAACCTTGCGGTCGATCTCGTCTTTGGGGACCTTCTTGAGCTCGAGCGTAAACGCCATGTTCTCGTACACCGTCATGTTGGGGTACAGAGCGTAGCTCTGGAACACCATGGCGATGTCGCGGTCCTTGGGCGCCACGTCGTTGACGCGCTTGCCGTCGATGAGCACGTCGCCCGAGGTAATGTCCTCCAGGCCGGCGACCATGCGCATCGTCGTGGACTTACCGCAGCCAGACGGGCCGACGAGAACGATAAACTCCTGGTCATGCACGGTGAGGTTAAAGTCCTCCACCGCGAGCACGCCGTCCTCGGTAACCTTGAGGTTGTGCTTCTTCTCCTCGGTCTTCTTCTTTTTGCCAAAGAAGCCCTTCTTTTTGGACTCGTTGTTGGGATACACCTTCTGAACATGTTTGAGAACGATCTCGGCCATGTCTTTACCTTTCGATATGCGGCGCCATGTTGAGGGCACCGCAGAAACTTGCAAAACAGTTACGGCATCAGCCCTTGACGGCACCTGCCACCACGCCGTCGATGATGTACTTCTGGCAGAGGATGTACATGACGACGATGGGGACAACGACCATCATGATGCAGGCCATCATGGGGCCGAGCTCGACGTGGCCGTAGCCGCCGCGGAAGTACTGGATCAAGATAGGAATGGTCTTGTACTTGGTGGAGTCGAGGGTGAGGTAGGGCAGCAGATAGTCGTTCCAGACCCACATGGTCTCGAGGATGCCGACCGAAAGATAGGTGGGCTTCATGATGGGAAGGACAATCTTAAAGAACACCTGGACCGGGTTGCAGCCATCAATCATGGCCGCCTCCTCGATCTCGAGCGGGATGTTCTTTACAAAGCCGGCGAACATAAAGACCGCCAGGCCCGCGCCAAAGCCCAGATAGATAAAGCAGATGTTGAACGGCGTGTTGAAGCCAATGCGGTCCGCCAAATTGGACAGCGTGAACATGAGCATCTGGAACGGTACAACCATCGAGAACACGAACAGGTAATAGAAGAAGTTCGAGATCTTGCTGTTGACACGAACCACGTACCAAGCGCACATGGAGCAGCACACCAAGATCAGCACGACCGACGTGACCGTGATGATGAGCGAGTACATAAATGCCGAGGCAAAGCCCTGCTCGTTAAGGGCGTGCATGTAGTTTGCGAGGCCGTTGAACGTCTCGGGCGTGAGCAGATCGAATGCCGTGGTGGTGCTGATTGCGGTCGCTTTCTTAAAGGAATTGAGCGCAATCATGAACACGGGGTAGATCCATGCGAGCGACAGAATCGTAAAGAAAATCGAGAGCGCGCGGTTAATAGGCTTATCGCGTTTCATTACTGCTGCACCTCCTTGGACCTCGTGGCCTTAAGCTGGATCATAGAAATAGCGACGACCAGGATGCAGAAAATGACTGCCTTGGCCTGGCCAATGCCCTGCCATGCGATGCCAGCACGCGAGTAGAACGTGTTGTAGATGTTCAGGGCGAGCATCTCGGTGGAGTGCGCGGGAGCGCCGCCGGTAAGGGCGAGGTTCTGGTCGAACAGCTTAAAGCCGTTGGTGATGGACAGGAACAGGCAGATGGTGATGGTCGGCATCAGGTTAGGGATCTTAACCTTCCAAAACGTCTGCCATGCCGTGGCACCGTCGACCTTGGCGGCCTCGATGTAGTCGGACGGAATGGACTGCAGACCAGCGATGTAGATGATCATCATGTAGCCGACCTGCTGCCACAGGGTCAGGATGATAAGGCCCCAGAAGCCAGCAGCAGAGTTAAGTGCGATGAGCTGGGCGCCCACGTTGGAAAGCAGGCAGTTGATCAGAATCTGCCAAATGTAGCCCAGCACGATGCCGCCGATGAGGTTAGGCATAAAGAAGATCGTACGGAAGATGTTGGTGCCCTTGAGCGCTTTGCGGGTGAGCGCCTGCGCAATGGCAAGGGCGATCACGTTGATGAGCACCGTCGACAGGAAGGCAAACGCCACCGTAAAGAAGAACGACGTGGAGAACTGTGGATCGGACAGTGCGCGCACGTAGTTCTCGATACCGACAAAGTGCGCATTGTTGATGGTAATAAACTGGCAGAACGAGAGATAGAAGCCCTGGATAAAGGGGATCACGAACCCGATCATAAACGCCAGGCACGTGGGCAGCATAAAGAGCGGCCACCAGCGCTTGAGTGCTTTGCCCATAATAGGGTCCTTTCAATATGCAGGGGGCGGGCAAACCTACGTCTGCCCGCCCCCTGTCGCTAATCAGATAGCTTGGGCAGCAACTACTTACTCGGAAGCAGCCTTCTCGGTCTTCCAGCCATCAACGAAGGCGTTCTTGACGCCGTCCCACTTGGTGTTGTCGGCAGCATAGGCAATCAGAGCCTGCTTGAGGTTCTTCTTCCACTCCTCAGAGGGGATGTAGACGAAGTCCCAAGCGACGGTCTTCTTGCCGTCCTTAGCCATGGCAACGGCCTGCTGCGAGAAGACGTTGGTGGTCTCCTTGGCGCTCTTGAACGGGGCGGTCAGACCCATCTTGTCGGCGATGATGCTGGTCGGGGTGTCAGCGGTGACGCACCAGTACATGAAGTCCTCGGTGGCCTTCTGAGCACCCTCGGAAGCCTGGGAGCTCACGCACCAGTAGTTCTCGCCGCCGGAGCACAGGCCCTGGTTCTCCTCGCCGTCAACGCCGATGTAGATCGGCAGCATGCCGAGCTGGTCGTCGGTCATACCGGCCTTGGTGAGGTCAGCGTATGCCCAAGAGCCGTTCTGATAGAAGACGGCCTTGCCGGTTGCGAACTCGTTGGTGGCGTCGTCACCGGTCTTGGAGGCAAGCTGCGAAGGATCGCAGGTGGAGTCGGTGATGTACAGGTCGAAGATCTGCTTGAAGTTGTCGAGATACTCGCCCTTGATCTCGTCGTCCTCCTGGTTGTGCTCCTTCTCGAACTCGTAGTAGAGCGGGAGGTTGGCGAGGTGGGTGGTGTAGCGCCAGCTGGAGGAGTCATCCATGCCGGCAGAAGTGAAGGCACCCTCAATGCCAAGCTCGTCCTTGCGGGCCTGAATGTCGTCGGCACAAGCCTTCAGCTTGTCGAAGGAGTTGATGTCCTCGGCCTTGTAGCCAGCCTTCTCGAGCAGCTGCTTGTTGTAGATGATGCCGTAGCTCTCCTGGACCCAGTCGATACCCAGATCCTTGCCATCGGACTGCAGAGCCAGGGAGTCGTCAATGAGCTCACCGCGAAGCTTGGTATCGGACAGGTCGGCGCAGTAATCCTTCCAGTTCTTAAGACCGGTGGGGCCGTTGACCTGGAACAGGGTCGGAGCGGAGCTCTTGGACATCTCGGACTTAAGCTTCTCCTCGTAGGTGTTGGAGGCAGCGGTCACGATCTTGACCTCGACGCCCTTCTCCTTCTTATAGGCCTTGGCGATCTCCTTCCACTCCTTGTCGACCTCGGGCTTGAATTGGAGGAAGTAGACCTCGGCAGCGTCACCAGAAGCAGAGGAGCCGGAGCCGGCAGAACCACCGCAGCCCACGAGACCCAGACCAAGAACCGCAGCCGCGGAACCAGCAAAGCCCAGGAACTGCCTTCTGCTCATTTCGTTCTTCATTACAATCCACCCTTTCACACCGTGGCGGCACCCTTTGCCGCCGCCTTCGGAGATTGGCTCGGGGACTTTGCCCCTTTCGCTGATTTGTACAATACGCTATTTGGCTAGTTGTTTGAACAAGTATTACTAGAGCGGTAGAAAAACTTCGGTGAACGGTAATTTCAACTTGATACTTGACAAGTTTTGTATAAACAATTATTTGTTATTGAATGCAGAGAAAACGCCCGGTCAAGCCGATGTACCGTCGGTTTGACCGGGCGTTTTCGCTTTGAGGACATGAGTCTCGCAGGCTGCGAGCTAGCCGGCTATCGCTTGGAATTGACGCGGTAATGGAAGATCTCGGGGTGTGTGCGAGTGTGCGTCACCTCAAACAAGATGCCATCCGAGGTGTACGACTGACTCTCCATGACGGCAACGCAGTTGTATTTGCCGAGGTCAAGATAGCTGCAGTCTTCATCGTTGGCGAGCTCGACACTCACCGTACGACGGCTCGCCATCACTTTGACACCGCGCTTGTGCTCCAGATAGCCGTAAATAGAATCTGCCGCGATCTCGGGGGTCAGGCCCTTGGCGATCGACGCCAAAAAATAGCCATGGTCCACTTGGCGCGCGTTGCCGTTGAGGCTTCGGACACGCACTACGCGAATAAGCTCCTCGCCCACCCTAAAGCCCAGGCGACAAGAGAGCTGCTCGGTGCAAATCAAATGTTCAAAGGACTTAACGACCGTCGATGCAACGGCATTGTTGCGTTTTGCAAACTCGCCAAACGACTCAACCTCTTCGAGTGCGCCCAACATGTCGGTTTCGCCCTTAAGCCAAATAACGCGCACGCCCTTGCCGTGTATGGGCTGCACAAACATCCCGTCGGCCAGCATGCTCAAAGCGCGGCGGACGGTATTGCGCGTGCAGCCAAATTCCGCGGTCAGCTCGGCTTCGGTTGGCAGCATCTCCTGAAACGCATAGGTCCCGTTAATGATGCGCGAACGGATCTCGCGGTAGATTCCTTCGTATATCGCTTTTGGCATTGTTTCACCTCTACATAATTTATTTCCGGCTAGGCACGATAGCATTTCTTAAAGTTGTTTAAACCGAATATCGGTAAAGCGACAGGATTTAACCGTTGACGGTTTCTGTCGTGCCCAAATCGGTTTCGCTCAAAACTGCCGGTACGACAATCGTCTGGTCCTCTACAATGAATCCATTGTTTAAACGTTTCCCCACGCGCAACGCGCCTCGATATTCGGAAGGCAGAACATGCTGCAAAAAATCCAACGCTTTGGCGGGGCAATGTTCGCGCCCGCCATGCTGTTTTCTATATCAGGCCTCATGGTCGGCGTCTCCGCTCTCGCAACGACTGCGGACATCGTCGGCGATCTCGCCGTATACGGAACCCCTTGGTACGCTTTTTGGACCATCATCCAACGCGGCTCGTGGACGGTCTTTAAACGCCTCCCGCTCCTTTTTGCCGTAGCGCTGCCCATCGGCCTTGCCCAAAAACAACCGGCTCGTTGCTGCCTCGAGGCTCTCGTCGCCTATTTTGCCTATTGCTTCTTTTTGAGCGAAATCATTAAGCTGAGCGGAGACAATCTTGGACTTAAGTACCCGTCGTCTTTGACCTCCGCTAGCGGCATCACCATCATCGACGGCATCAAGACGCTCGACACCGGCATTATCGGCCCGCTGGCGGTGTCGGCAACCGTCGTCGCCATCCATGACCGCTTCTACGATGCCAAGGTTCCCGATTGGCTCGGTACCTTCTCGGGCTCCTCGCTGGTCTACCTCATCAGCTTTTTTGCCGTGTTCGCCCTTGCCGCCATCTCGGCCGCCATCGTGCCCTTCGTATACGCTGTGACCGAAACGCTGCGCCATGCACTTACGAGCGTCGGCCCCTTTGGCGTGGGCATCTTTGTGCTTTTGGAGCGAGCGCTCGAGCCCATGGGGCTGCACCACCTGCTCTACATGCCGATCTACTACGACAACCTGGTCATTAACGACGGCATCTACGCCACGTGGAGCAGCTTGCTCCCCATCCTCTCCCATAGCACGCGCCCCCTTAATGAACTTGCGCCGTGGGCCGGTTTTACCGCCACCGGCTGGGTCAAGCTCTTTGGCCTTCCCGCCATCGCAGCCGCGTTCTACTCCACCGCAAAACCAGAGCGCCGCGCCGGCCTCAGGGTCATCCTTGTTCCCGCCATCATCGCCTCGGTGGTTTGCGGCGTTACCGAGCCACTCGAGTTTCTCTTTATGTTCACCCACCCCGGGCTCTTTTTTCTCTACGCCGTCTTATCGTCTTGCCTTGCCACAACCATGAATCTCTTTGGCATCGTCGGCATCTTCTCGGGCGGCCTCATGGAGATGGCAGCCTTCAACTTTATTCCGCTCATGCGCACGCATGCCGGTGCCTATCTTTTGGCACTCGGTATCGGCCTTGCCTTTAGCCTCATCTTTTTTGTTAGTTTTCGAGCACTCATCTTGATCTATGACCTTAAGACGCCGGGCCGCGAGGATCATGTCGCCAATCGCGCGGCAATCGATCATTTAACGGGAAGCGGCTTTGCCAAAGAGCAATCTCCCAATGACGAGGTCAATAGTCGATCCGATCAAGATCACGTCCTCGCTGAGCGGGCAATTCAGCTTTTAGGTGGCGTTGGCAATATTGTGGGCGCAACCAACTGCGCCACGCGCCTGCGCGTCGAGGTCGCAGACCCTTCCATCGTTGCAGATAACGCGGCGTTTGTCGCGGCGGGCGCCAAGGGCCTCATCATTACGAGCAAGACCGCCCAGGTGATCATCGGCATCTCCGTTCCCCGCGTTAAAGAGCATTTTGACCAGATCATGGGCCTCGAGCCGGGATTTGTGCCCACCGCCTCGGCCTCCCCTGTCGCCAGCCCAACCCACAAGCACGGCGATATCTGCTTCTTCGACATTGACGGCACACTCGCGTGGCAAGACCCTCGAGTGGCACAAGAGCTTCCCGAGAGCAAGCGAGACCTGTCCCCCTATCCCAACGAGGCGGTCTCGCAGGCCATCCGCGATTTCGTTGCAAATGGCAACATGGCCTTTATCTGCACAGGGCGCACCCTCAGCTGCATCCACCCCAAACTTCTTGAGCTGCCCTGGGCCGGCATCGTCTGCCTCGCGGGTGGCTATGTCGAACTTGAGGGACACGTGATTCGCGATTTAGCGATGACGCCCGGCATACTGCAGCGCCTTGCCCCCTATCTTGAGCAGTCGGGCGAGGTCATCCGCTTTGAGGGCCTCAACGGCGTCGTGCGCATGAGTGCCGATGCCCCCGATGCCCCCGGATACGCGCGCACCCTGGGCGACGCAGTCACGCAGCTGCAACATTACAGCGCCTACAAGATCTTGATGTCTACATCGCTCGCCAACCACATCGCTCAAGATAAGGCACTTGAGCCGCTGCTGTGCTTTAACGAGCTCGAACTCGAGGTAACCGAAATCTCGCCCCGCGAATGCACGAAGCGCGGGGGCATCCAGTCTGTACTCGACGCCCTCGATCCCCACCACGGAACCGTATACGGCATTGGCGACGCCAGCAATGACGTCTCGCTGATGAACGCCGTCGATGTCGGTATCGCCATGGGCAATGCGCCGGACTATCTCAAAAAGCGCGCCGACTACATCACCGACTCGGTCGACAAAGATGGCGTCGTCAAGGCGCTCGAGCACTTTAGGCTTATATAAGCAGCCGGCACGCGCACGCGTCCCGTTTCCCCAAATCGCCAAAACAGACGCGCCGGCAACTCCAATGTGGCAATATGGTATCTGCACACCGCAACGATGCAACCTAAGAAAGAATGCGAGAACCCGTGTCCAGTCCGTTTACCAGCTTTTTAGCCCAGCACTTTGACCAGATCAACGACTATCTGGCCACGTTCTTTGACGGACAGGCGACCTCTGCCGATATCGAGCGCTACCTGTACGCGCCGCTCTCGGCTTTTACGGCCAACGCCGGCAAGCGCCACCGCCCGCTTATCTGCATGCTCGCCGCAACCGCAGTGGGCGGTAACTTTGAGAGCGCCCGCAGCGCCGCGGCAGCTATCGAGCATTTCCAGTCGGGCGCGCTGATTCACGACGACATCGCCGACAACGGACAGCTTCGTCGAGGCAAGCCCTGCATGCACCTTACCGAGGGCACGGGCCTTGCCATCAATTGTGGCGATCTGGCGCTCACCATGGTCACCAAGACGGTTCTCGACGACCCCACGCTGGAGTCCGGCGTGAAGCTGCGCGTGCTCCACGAGCTCACCGAGATGATCGTTCGCACCATCGAGGGCCAGGCACTCGACTTGGGCTGGGTCCGCGATGGGCGCTTTGACATCTCGGTCGACGATTATCTGAACATGGCGACACACAAGACCGCGTACTACAGCGGAGCTACGCCACTT
The DNA here is from genome assembly GCA_902493835.1 of uncultured Collinsella sp. Lineage (GTDB taxonomy): Bacteria > Actinomycetota > Coriobacteriia > Coriobacteriales > Coriobacteriaceae > Collinsella. The sequence continues at coordinate 22,013 of CABURG010000009.1, forward strand.
GCCGCCGGAGCCATTATCGGCGGCGGCAGCGAAGAGCAGATTGAGGCGCTGCGCGCCTTTGGCCTGCACACGGGCCTTGCCTTCCAGATTCAGGACGATCTGCTCAACTTGATCGGCACCAAGGAGGCCGCCAACAAGGACTTCCGCACCGATATCACCGAGGGCAAGCGCACCCTTGTCGCCGTGCACGCCCTGTCAGACGAGCGTTATCACGACGAGGTCGAGGCAATCCTTTCCTCGGGCACCGAGGACCCCGCGCAACTTGCACGCGCCGTGGAGATCTTCCAAGAGACCGGCTCCATCGATTACGCCCACACTTACGCGCTCGACCTGACCGCTAAGGCCAAAGCGGCCATCGAGAACGTTGAGCTTGATCCGCACGCACGCGAGCTGTTCCTCTCCATGGCAGATTTCTTTGTGGAGCGCCTTAACTAACGGGGGTTATAAAACCTGTCAGCAGCGTATTTAGGCACAACTTGCTACACTGTTGAGTGCATGTTTATGCATCCCTTTGCGTTGTCTATCCGACAGACGCTCAAATAGTACGAATGGTACGCCGAAAGGGGTTCGTTCATGGAACCTATTACAACGGGCATGCAAGGAGCAGCCGTCGAGGACGTGCAGTCTCGTCTCCTGCAGCTCGGCTACACAATTGATACCGCCGAAGTCACCGACAAGTACTTTGGAGCCACCACTGAGCAGGCCGTCAGCACCTTTAGGCTCGACAGCGGCCTTGCTGCCGGTCATGCCGTCGATATCCCCTGTTGGAGCGCCCTTGTAGACGCTTCGTATAAGCTGGGCGACCGCACCCTCTATCTGCGCATGCCCAATTTCCATGGCGCCGATGTGCAGGCCCTGCAGCGCGCTCTCAACGTTTTGGGCTTTGCCTGTGGCGAAGACGACGGCTACTTTGGTCCGCATACCGAGGCCGCCCTGCAGCAGTTCCAGGAAAATGTCGGCCTGTTTGCCGACGGCATGGCCTTCCAGGACACCTACGCCTACATCAACCGCCTGCATCATGTGTGGGAGGGCAAGCCCTCGGTCACCGAAGCCGAGTCCCGCATCGGTTTTGCTCGCGCCGCCAACGTGCTCGAGCGCTTCCAGATTGCCGTTATCGGCGAGGACCCCATCGCACGCAGCGTTGCGTCGCGCATGTGGAATATCGCCACGGCAACGACCGACAACAGCGGCATGATGCTCTGCGACTCCGAGGTCCCAACCGACGTTGACTTGGTGCTCGAGATCGCAAGCGACGAGCTGCCCGCCGACGCCGCACCGCGCGCCACGATTGCTCTCGCCGAGTGCCACAACCTGGCCCAGCGCATCCGCACTGCTAATGTCGCCGCGCAGCAGAAGCCGGCTCGCATTCGCATTGAGCTCACGGGCATGACGCGCTACAACGGCACCTTCACGGCCAGCGACGCGCAGACACTCGCCGTACGCCTACTCGACGGCGTTTGCGATGCCCTCGCAGATTAGGTAAACTAAACGAGTTGCTTTTGGGCAACACCACACATTGGGACGTAGTTCAACGGTAGAACTCCGGTTTTTGGTGCCGGCTGTTGGGGGTTCGAATCCCTCCGTCCCAGCCATTAAAATTGAGCGCCCTGAGCCCATAACGGCCCAGGGCGCCTTCTTGTGGGCAAGCGGAGGGATTCGAGAACCCGCAAGGGTGCGGAGCTGAGGAAACGCGAAGGCGCCCCAAGCCCATTAGGACCAAGAGCGCCTTACATCTTGAAATATCAGCCCAATTCCGAAAAGCGAGCCGCCTTCTACAACGTGTCGTGTGGCCCCGACGGGCCGGGCATTAAGTTTGTCGCGAGTTCCGCACGAACAGGAGGCCACTTAACCTCGATGTTTTGGACGTGACAGCGAGAGGGGCCCTGGTATGGCAAGGTGACGTGAAACAAGGCGGCGCTGACCTTCTGGTCGCGCCGCCGAAGTTGAACGTCAGATTGCCGTGCCAGGGCCCCTCGCAGCGTCAAGGAGGCCGCCGTTCGGTAGAACGGCGGCGCTAATTGTTCAGCATGCGGTCGAAGCTTCCCGAGTCGCCATCCCGATAGTCTGCGGTCATCAGGATCTCCTGCGGAATACGCCCGCCCTCGCGCAGCACGTTGCGGAACTGCACGCGCGTAACCATGGGCAGATCCTTAATCGTCGCCGCCAGGTTCTGCGGCACGCCCTGGTTGGCAGCAGCGGGCTCGCACGCGCCGCCGGCCTTCACGCGACGCCTATGCTCGGCGAGCATGGCGCGGTACATGCCGGCATGCAGGCGAATCTCAACCACATTGGCATTGCGAGCCTGCTCGACGATGCGCGCGCCCTCGCGATCGATATCGCCCACGTAGTAGACGTAGTTAAAGCGATAGCCAATCTCGGCCAGATAATCATCCAGTGCGTGCGAGACGCTCGCTTTGCAGCCGCCGCCAAAAATCACGCCGCCCACCTTGATGCCAAAGAGCTTGGCGTGCTTGCGGCCACGCAGCAGCTTGACGATCTCGTCGTAGGTGTCCAGGTTCTCGACCATAATGAACGGCTTGTCGGCTCCCAGCGTAAAGAAGCCCGTAAAGTGCACGGGGCGATTGGGGGCGACCTTGATCGCCTGCATGCTGATGCCCTTTTCGGTCATACGCCTGATCAGGCGCTCACCGTGCTTGCCGTCAA